>JAESQG010000097.1 GCA_016765265.1 Pseudomonadales bacterium
GCTGTCAGCCATACCCGAAGATGGCACCAGTATGGTGATGTATGATTCACTTTTATCTGAAGAAGCTGTCCTCGCCTTTGAATATGGATACGCTACCACCTGTCCCCATGGACTAGTGATATGGGAAGCACAGTTTGGTGATTTTGCTAATGGTAGCGTATCCATATTCAAAGGCGAGGACAGCTTCTTCAGATAAAAGTGAATCATACATCACCATACTGGTGCCATCTTCGGGTATGGCTGACAGCGGCATATAGGCCTCACCGGTTTTCTGATTGTGTAAAACAGCGTAACGATGGGAAAAAGTGCCGCGGCCACAGTCTTGCCCGGTAAACCGAATGCTGTGTCCCTCCGACAACATGCTAGCGTAAGCCGCAATCTCAGCATAACCCCAGTTTATCGATAGGGCGCCCGCCGTCATCTTCCGGCGATCTTCCATTATCTTCGCAACTTGACGTTGCAGCACAAAGCCATCCGGTAGTGAATCTAATCTATGTGCCAACTCTTGCAAGCGTTTTAAATCAAACTTGGTATTAGCACTGGAAATCCAGTCATGTCCAATGAACGGAGACCAGTCTACAAATAATTCTTCGTTAGGCTCCCGCACCAAACTCTTGGCCACATGCTCGCCATCATCCAACGCTTTGCGGAATTCATTCATCATATCCGCAATTTGTTGATCAGACAGAACGCCCTCAGCCGCCAACCGGTCGGAATAAAGTTTTCTCACCGTTTGTTGTTCTTTAATCGCCTGATACATCAGAGGTTGGGTGCCAGAGGGTTCATCCGTTTCATTATGGCCCAAGCGACGATAACAAATCAGATCAATCACAACGTCTTTCTTATACTGCATCCGAAAATCAACAGCCATCTGTGTAACGAAAATGACCGCTTCGGGATCGTCCCCATTAACGTGAAAAATCGGTGCCTGTACCATTTTTGCCACATCAGTACAATATTCTGTTGAGCGCGCATCATCCTGGCGACTTGTAGTAAAACCCACCTGATTGTTAATGATAATGTGTATCGTACCGCCGGTTCGAAACCCTCTCGTCTGAGACATCTGAAAGGTTTCCATTACCACACCCTGGCCGGCAAAAGCAGCGTCTCCATGTAGTATCACTGGAACAACCAAAGCACCCTCACCGTCATCACGCCTATCTTGCCGTGCTCTTACAGAACCCTCTACCACCGGCCCTACTATTTCTAAATGTGATGGATTAAATGCCAGGGCCAGATGCACTTCACCACCAGGAGTCGTGACATTGGAGGAAAACCCCTGGTGATATTTAACGTCACCTGAGCCGCTAGCGCTAAAACTCTTACCTTCAAATTCCTCGAATAAATCGGACGGGTTTTTACCAAGGATATTCACTAACAGGTTTAACCGACCACGATGAGCCATACCAATGACGATTTCTTTAACTTCGTAGCCACCCACTCGTTGTATCATTTCATCGATTAAAGGAATCAGGCAATCGGCCCCTTCCAAACCAAACCGTTTATAGCCTGGATATTTAGACGCCAGCGATTTTTCTAAACCTTCTGCCGCAGTCAATCGTTCTAAAATATGGATTTTAACGTTATCACTGTATTCGGGGTGTGAACGCACGGATTCCATACGTTGTTGAATCCAGCGTTTTTCTGCTGTATCCACAATGTGCATGTACTCAACCCCAATACTGGTGCAATAGGTGCGCTGCATTGCCGAGACGATCTCACCGAGGGATGCTTCCTCTCGACCTATAAATAAACTGCCGGTATTGAAAGTAGTCTCATCATCCGCCAAGGACAGGCCATGATGTGACAACTCCATATCTGGCACCTCTTCTCGAGCCATAATACCAAGGGGATCTAGCGCTGCTCTTTGATGGCCTCTTACTCTATAAGCGGTGATAAGCTGAAGAACTTTTACCTGTTTTTTCTCATGCTCAGTAGTGACCGAAGAAATGCCAATAGGCTGTACCCGATTACTATTTTTGGCCAGATAAAGAAAATGCTCCCGCACCGTGGAATGTGGAACGTCTTGGTTTATGTTGCCGTTAACTTTGGGAAGCTTATCGAAATTTTCTCGCCACTCTTCAGATACGGAATTGGGATCTAGTAGATAGGATTCGAATAGTTCTTCGACATAGTGTGCGTTCCCACCAAAAAGATGAGATGAACGCCACTGCCGATTCATCAAACCGTCATCCATCGCAGTTTACCTTTATTATGTCAATTTGAACTTCTATGCACCAACGCAAAGAACAGGCATTCTAACAACCCCTAAAATAACAGTAGCAGCTCTTGCAAGAAAACGAGAACATAGCCTGTTTTTGTTAGGGTTTATCTAATACCAAAGATACGAAACAACAGGATTACACTCCCTGATGTAGTAACATATTACGAATATGGCCAATTGCTTTGGTAGGATTTAATCCTTTTGGACAAACATCAACGCAATTCATAATCCCGCGACATCTAAACAAGCTAAACGGATCATTCAAATCAGCCAATCGTTCAACTGTAGCGGTGTCGCGACTATCGATTAAAAATCGATAAGCTTGCAGCAAGCCCGCAGGCCCCACAAACTTATCGGGGTTCCACCAGAATGACGGGCATGCTGTTGAACAACAGGCACACAGAATACACTCATACAAGCCGTCTAACTTATCGCGTTCTTCGGGAGACTGGAGCCTCTCGATCGCGGGAGCGGGAGTATCGTTAATAAGATAGGGCTTTATTTTTTCATACTGCTTATAGAATAGGGTCAGATCCACTACCAAATCACGTATAACAGGCAATCCGGGCAACGGCCTAACGACCAATGGCTTATTGCCTTTAACCACATCGGATATGGCAGTTACACAAGCCAATCCGTTTTTTCCATTAATATTCATCCCATCAGATCCACATACCCCTTCGCGACAGGACCGACGATATGACAGTGTTGCATCTTGCTCTTTAATCAAGCCCAAGACATCAAGCACCATTAGATCTTTGCCACCGGTGTCAACCTGATAGTCTTTCATGTGAGGTTCGGAATCGGTCTCTGGATTGTACNGGTAAAGACTTACCTTAAGCATGTTCTAAAGCCACCTTAACGAAGATTAATAGGTTCTTATTTTTGGTTGGAATGTGTCGACTTGTTTAGGTGCGAAGTTGACATCACGCTTACCAAGTTTTTTCGTGGTTGGATCATATATAGAATGCACCAACCAATTCTCATCATCACGATCAGGATAATCATATCGGGAATGAGCGCCACGACTCTCTGTTCTCGCCTCTGCCGCTATTGCTGTAGCCTCTGCTACCTCCAATAAATTATCCAACTCCAATGCTTCTATTCTAGCGGTATTGTAGGCGCTACTTTTGTCACTCAGATAGCCGTTCTGTATCCGGCTTCGGATATCTGCTAATTTTGAAACGCCTTCCTGCATCAAATCACCCTTTCTAAAGACACCAAAGTGATTTTGCATTGTTGTTTGTAGATCTTTTCTAAGCGTTGGAATATCTTCTCCGCCCGTTGAAGTTTCCCATCTATTAAGGCGCGACTCTGCCGCCTCCATATCAGACTCGGAAACATCCCGATGCTCGATTCCATCTTTCAGCGCCTTCTCAATAAAAATGCCTGCCGCACGCCCAAAAACAACCAAATCTAANAGCGAATTGCCACCTAGTCGGTTAGCGCCATGAACAGACACACAGGCAACCTCGCCTACAGCGTACAGTCCATCGATCACTTTATCATTGCCCTCAGTATCGACAGTTAATGCTTGCCCATTGATGTTAGTGGGGATACCGCCCATCATATAATGACAAGTAGGAANAACAGGTACCGGCTCTTTTACCGGGTCCACTTGCGCGAACGTAATGGAAAGCTCACAAATACCCGGCAGCCGCTTGTGCAAGACATCGGCACCTAAATGATCAAGCTTAAGCAAAACGTGATCGCCATCGGGCCCACAACCGCGACCGTCAAGAATCTCCATCATCATCGATCTTGCAACAACATCACGCCCTGCCAGATCCTTCGCATTTGGAGCATAACGCTCCATAAAACGCTCGCCATCTTTATTGATTAGATAGCCGCCTTCTCCTCGGCACCCTTCTGTAACGAGCACACCTGCACCCGCTATACCGGTGGGGTGAAATTGCCACATTTCTATATCTTGCACCTGGAAACCAGCACGCAGCGCCATTCCGACACCATCACCAGTATTGATCAAAGCGTTAGTAGTAGAAGAATAAATTCGGCCTGAGCCACCTGTGGCCAATACTGTGGCTTTAGATTTGAAGAAAACATATTCTCCTGTCTCAATATTACAAGCGATCACACCACCAATTGCATTATCTTGATTCTTAACCAACTCGATNGCATACCANTCGTTAAAGAAGACCGTGTTGTGCTTTAAGTTTTGCTGGTAGAGAGTGTGTAGCAGAGCATGGCCCGTTCTATCTGCCGCTGCACAGGTTCTCGATGCTTGCCCGCCTTCTCCNAAATTCTTTGACTGACCACCAAAGGGTCTTTGATAAATTCGACCTTCTTCAGTTCTAGAAAAGGGTAACCCCATATGATCTAATTCGAAAACAGCCTCGGGACCAACGTTACACATATACTCAATGGCATCTTGGTCACCAATATAATCAGATCCTTTAACGGTATCNTACATGTGCCAGCGCCAATCATCATCCGGATCATCGCTAGCAATCGCACAGGTGATACCGCCTTGTGCAGAAACAGTATGGGATCTCGTGGGGAACACTTTAGAAATTAACGCTGTTTTTTGCCCTGACTGAGCCAACTGAAGTGCTGCCCGCATTCCAGCTCCACCGCCGCCAACAATTACCGCGTCATAGGTGACCGTTCGAATATTAGCCATTAATTACACACTCCACAATATTTGAAAAGCCCACACTACATAGACAAACGTGGCCACCGCACAGACTGTCAAATACACCCCGCGTATAGCCAACGGCTTAATATAATCGGTAGCAATAGTCCAAAGACCTATCCACGCATGGGCTGCAACTGAAATCACCGCAAGCAACGTAAATATTTTTAGCGGTAAGCAAGAAATGAAGGCGCTCCAACTCTCGAAAGTAACCTCAGAAGCACAGAAAAAATAGCCCGCAATCACCACCGTGTACACTGCCAAAATCACAGCTGTCAATCGCTGGATGATCCAGTCTGACATACCACTACGGCTTAAATTTGTCACCGTTACCATATCCAAACTCCTGCCGCTAAAATAAGAACAGCTGAAACCCCAAGCGTTAGAAAAGCCAAGCGTCTCGCGCCTTCAAGCGACTCTCCAATACCGACATCCATAATGAGGTGTTTAATGCCTGCTACAAAATGATAAATGAGGCCGGCCAATATCGACCATAAAATCAGTTTGGCCACTACACCATCGAGCACAACTTGTAGCGCATCAAAAGACTCTTGTGAGGAGAGAGATTGTTGTAAGCCCCACAGCACAATTGGAATCGCGAGGAAAATAACAAATCCACTAATTCGATGTGGCATGGAGACCATAGCTGTTATTGGCCACCGAAAAGTGGCTAGATCTAAATTTACTGGTCGTTTGTCATTCACGGGTTCATGACGTCCTTTCTTAGAGCCCTAGTTAAGGGCAAGTCGCAGAAGGTATGCACTGGAATCTATCTAAAACACTCTTTTTCTCGAAAGAAAAGAGTGTTTTAGTTCCCTTGCAAATTTTCCCGCGAAGTATAATCCTATCATTAGTGTATTACAAACCAGCATTTAAGCATTGTGTTGTTAATGCAATTCTTTTATAAAAAACATGTTGTGCGCTCATTTTAACGAAATTTCGTTTAGTAAATTCGGCTATACTCTACTCTGCGAGCACTACGCGGATTTGAAAGCAGGACGCTTTTATCCCTTCATCTGATCCCGTATCCATAGCGCGCCATTTTTTGCACTTACACTGAGCATGAACAAAACCCAATCTTTTTGGTTGTTTTTAGCACACTAACACAAGGAATTGACTGCTGGCCTTCAGTTTCATTTGACAAACTAAAGCCAGATCATTACTTTTTGCGCTGCCTAAAGTATAGGTGCATTTCGCACTTGTTCGGAACAGGAGAAAACCATGGTTGAAAAGAAAGCCCAATTAAAAATCGAGGGCATTAATAAAACCCTTGAGCTTCCAATCCATAGCGGCACCTTAGGGCCAGATGTAATCGATGTTCGATCCCTAACCGCGGAGGGTATATTTACTTACGATCCTGGCTTTGTTTCCACGGCATCTTGCGAATCCAAAATTACCTTCATAGATGGCGATAAAGGTATATTGCTACACAGAGGATATCCAATTGACCAATTGGCCAGTAAGTCTGACTATTTGGAAACTTGTTATCTACTTCTTTACGGTGAGTTACCCAATAAACCGCAAAAAGAAGAATTCGACGGCATCATCATGAATCACACCATGATACATGAGCAACTTACTCACTTTTACAATGGCTTTCGCCGCGACGCCCACCCAATGGCCGTAATGTGTGGAGTAGTTGGGGCCTTATCGGCTTTCTATCACGACTCCTTGGATATAAACGATGAACGGCACCGAGAAATCGCTGCTTTCAGACTGATAGCAAAAATGCCCACTCTAGCAGCGATGTGTTACAAATACGTTATCGGCCAGCCCTTTATGTATCCTCGTAATGATTTGGACTATGCATCAAACTTTTTACATATGATGTTTGGTGTCCCTTCAGAACCCACTGAAGTCAATCCCATCATCGCCAAAGCGATGGATAAGATTTTTATTCTCCACGCTGACCATGAGCAAAATGCTTCCACCTCGACTGTAAGGCTGGCGGGCTCATCGGGAGCAAATCCATTTGCTTGTATTGCCGCGGGCATTGCAGCGCTTTGGGGACCCGCACATGGTGGTGCTAACGAAGCGGTATTAAATATGCTGGATGAGATTGGCGACGTCTCCAATGTAGACAAGTTTATCGCTAAAGCAAAAGATAAAAACGACCCCTTTAGATTGATGGGTTTTGGTCATCGTGTTTATAAAAACTTCGATCCGCGGGCGAAGGTGATGCGTGAAACCTGCCATGAAGTATTAAAAGAATTAGGTAGCAACGACCCGATGCTAGAGCTGGCAATGAAGCTAGAAGACATTGCACGTTCCGATAGCTACTTTATTGAGAAAAAACTGTATCCAAACGTAGATTTCTACTCCGGCATTATTCTAAAAGCCATAGGCATTCCCACTAGCATGTTTACTGTTATTTTTGCTTTAGCAAGAACCGTGGGCTGGATTGCACATTGGAATGAGATGATCAGTGGGTCCTACAAAATAGGCCGACCTCGACAGCTATATACAGGTGAAGCTAAGAGAGATCATATTCCTATAGAAGAACGCTAACACAATTAGAAAAACGCTAAGACAATAGGCTTTCTTAACAGGGCTGTTATAAAAAGGCTACCTTAATTATCGGTAGCCTTTTTTATTCATGCGAAATCGTAGTAAACCAAGTAAACCCATCACCCCCAATAGCCATAAGATAGCCCCACCAAATACTGTTGTCACTTCATCATTAGACTGATCAAAATCCTGTATATCACTCGCCACGGATGAACTATAACTTCTCTTTGTGATGGTGGTGACAACTTCAATCGCTATTTCTACTGACTCACCTACGGCAAGGTTCCCTAAATCACAGATCAAACCGTCAACGCTACAAACACCTTGCTGAGGTACAATCGTGTCCAATGTAACACCGCCAGGAAAGACGTTAGTAACAACCGTAGTCGTCGCTATTTGAGGGCCCTCATTACTAACTACCACTAAATAACGAACTCGGCCTTGGCCTGTAAATATATTTTCCCACCTGAACTTGCCGTCATCTCCTTGTAACACCACCTTCAAATTAGCTTGGTCCTGAGGTACGATATCGCCATTAACTAAGGCCGTAACTTCTGCCGCATCTACAATACCAAAACCGCAGCCAGAACAAGTTTCGGGAAANGGTCTAGCGGTTTCTTTTAACGCNGTCTCGACCTCATCAGGAGTGAGAAAGCTATCAATACCGAACATAAGCGCTACTGTCCCAGTGACGTGCGGCGTCGCCATGCTGGTTCCTTGATAGAAAAGATAATTATCAACTCCGGGCAAATCGGTACCATCGTTTGCCGTAGATAAAATACCTCCGGGATCATTAGCAAAACCTTGCCCTCCACCCNGCGCGGCCACATCAACCACGGTACCAAAATTAGAATAAGATGCTTTGCCACCTTGCCGGTTGGTAGCCGCTACAGAAATGACACCACCACAATTTCCCGGCGAATAGCTATTTGCATTGCCATCATTATTGCCTGCTGCAACCACNATCACNGCACCCGCNGCTCGNGCNTCTGCAATTGCAGTGCTGTAAGTACTGGAACAGGAGGCCGGTCCACTGCTGCTTAAACTTAAGTTAATTACTTTCACTGGGTTTACATTGTTCGGCACACCGGTAACAGGAATCCCTACCGCCCACCGAATAGCATCGGCAATGTCAGAGGTGTAACCCCCACATTTTCCGAGTACCCGTAACGGTAATATTTTTGCATTTGGAGCGACGCCAGCAACACCCACTCCGTTGTCAGTAGTCGCTGCAACAGTTCCAGCAACGTGGGTGCCATGCCAACTGCTATTGGTGTCTTCTGGAGGAAAACCTCCCCCGCATTCGCCGGCATTCATGGCATCCCCGGGGTCAGTGGGATCGCCATCTCGACCATCGCCGTCATTGCCCAAAAAAGCGGTAGATACAAAGTCATAACCCGGTAAAATATTATCCACAAGATCAACATGAGGCCTGTAACCCGTATCTAAAACGCCGGCCACCACGCCAGTAGCTAGGGTTAAATCCCAGGCCAAAGGAAGATTCAGGCCACCCACAGCTTCGTAGTAATGCCACTGATCTCCATACAATGGATCATTCGGGACAAACTGAGTTCTCATAATAAGATCCAGCTCCACGTACTCTACAGATTCATCTCGCTCCAACTCCCTAACGACGGTCGCTAATTCACCCCCAGTCAGCTTGCTATCAACACTCAGAATCTCCTCACCACCTGACATCGATCGAACTCTCGTTAAGGATACTGTCGCTCGCGATGTTAGCCCGATTGCCATGTCCGCTGTGGAAATGCTGGACTGTTGAATTGCGGTTTCCTTAAATTTAACAATAAGTTGCTGTGCAACCTCTGCATTGGCTTGTCCTGCAACAAAAAGAAATAAAGAATTTATCAGAATGGTGNAGCGAGTCATTAAAGTGAATTTGTTACATGCCGCCGATACAGTATTGATCACGCGTAAGCAATTTTGCCTTAACATTATGATTTTACCCTTTTTTATTTATTATTTAGATGGGCTCAATTTAAGGTGGGCTTAGGTTTAACANATGCCCTCGAAACAAAGTAGCACATATGCTTGTGCAAGNAAACATCTGCTTATTCAACAAAACATCGGCGCTTAAATCCTCCATTAAGGTACCGAGCATCCTGTTTACAGACCGTTACATAACCCTCCTTTAGTCCACGAGACGAAGACCCGCTGGCAGAGATTCGCCAAATACGCGCTGTTGATCTTTGGCATCTAACTGAACAACCTGTTCCACCATATTCACCCAACTAGAAGAACACTTTGCCTCTAACAATTTGTTCGTCAGCACCGTTCTCAGCGTNTCTTCTANATCCCGTTCACGATCACCGCTCTGTCTGGCAATCATGCTAGCGGCTAGCGCAGCATTTTTATTTTCATTCCAGTCTTGCTGCATAATAAATTCTATCCAACGATGCGCCACATCCCTTGGTACAACTCTATGGGCACTACCGTAAAATGGTACGCGACTTCCGATGCGACCAAGAGCCCACCATGACGCCTCGGGCTCTTTTGCTTTTTGCAAACGCTTAACTAGCCATCCTCCCAGCTCCACTTTACTTTCCACAGGGAGATGTTCCAACACTGCTGCAAGACGGACAACATCCTCATAAGAACGCGTTTTTAATTCCTGCGCCACCTTTTGGTTTCGGGCGGTACTGGGATTTATAAACTTCGCGATATCCTTGTAGACTTTCTTTTGCGCTTCCTCAGATAAACCTCCCGCAACACGGCGCCAAAGAGTCCACCACTCCGCCCAAGACTGTGATTCCCCTGAGAACTGAACACCCTGTTGATAATAATTCCACAACTCATTTACTTTCCACTCATCCAACGGATAGCCAAACCCAGGACGCAAACAATATCCCATCAAATTATTCCACAAACGCTCGTGATTACTTGATCGACGTCGTCGTTTAGCGCCCTCCGCAATCTCCTTGGACAAAGCTCGTAAAACAGAAGTATCCCATTCCGCCCTCTTACCTAATAATTTTTCGAGTTGAGGTCGTAAATTTTTGACACTTTTTTTATCCGCTTTTTTATCACTTTTACCGTAGACTTCATTAAGTCTTAGAAGCGCTTCAGGAAAGTTTTGGGGTAATTCTACCTCTAAAGAATCAGCATCACCTGTCGAGACCGTAGCACGCAGCTGAAACTCCAGATCCCATTCCTTGCCCCCCTCCTTAGCCACACACTGCATTTGAAGTGTTCCCACCGCCGTTATATTCACCACCACTTCAACTAAAACTTCTTGCTTCTCTTGACTTGAATCCTTGAGGACCGTAACCAAGGGCGGTAAAGTAACGAAATCATCTGCGTCAACCGCAATCAATTGCCCAGCCGTATAATTCATATCCGCCACAGTAGAAACCAAATGAAACGACACCGGCTGCCCCAGCTTTAATGAAAAATGTTTTCCTTCCAGAGCAACGTATTCGCCCTCAGCAGACCCTTTAGGTAAGACACACAATGCCGTTTTTTCTGCGCCATCATCCTCAACCAAAAGAAAGAAACTTCGTGCAGACCCGCCCTCAATTCTCGTGTGCAATCCACGACGAGCCAAAGCATAAGCGGACGCACCATAAGCCACGGCCTGATCCGAGCGATCGTTATCAAGCAGTTCAGGTCGATTCGGCGACCAGCGTTCAAATAACGACAAAACACGCTCAACAATTAATGGGCTTTTAAACATACCGCCATTAAATAATATCGCATCAGGTATAGCGGTTTTATTTTCAGTTTGATTTAAAGAAGAACGACATGCTGCCTGATGACGATACAAAAATGCCGCGATATGCTTGCTTACCGCTGGATCAGACACATAATTCAGTCCGAACTCTACCACAGCAGACTGCCGCTGTTTTGGTAGCACATCAAAATCGGTAATGGGGAAAAAACCCTCTAACACCATCTGATGAACATCAGACCTTGCCACTTGGGTTTTGCGCGTACCACCTATCAACTTAGAACCGCTTCCTAATACTGTAATGGTGGCATGATCCGGCGCATCTTTAGAAAGCAATAATTCCTTCGCTTTGCGACTCTGCTGAATTAATTGCGACAACGCGGAAGCCGTTAATTTTTTACCCCCTTTTGTCAGTTGCTGTTCGGCTTTATGCGCCAAAGCTAAGTCAACATTATCACCACCCAGCATCAGATGATCACCCACTGCCACACGTTTTAAATCGACGGTATCCCCATCGACACTCACACTAATCAAACTCAAATCTGTGGTGCCACCTCCCAAGTCACAAACCAAAATTAATCGGGTATTCTTTAGTAGCTTGGAGGCGTCTTTTTTATGGCGATATAGCCAGTCATACACTACAGCTTGTGGCTCCTCTAACAACAGAAGCTCAGACAAACCCGCTAGTTTTGCAGACTCTACTGTGAGCGAGCGGGCGGCCTCATCAAAGGAAGCGGGAATGGTAATAACGATTTCTTGTTGCGCTAGTGGATAATCTTTGAAACGATGATCCCACGCGCGACGAATATGCGACAGGTAGCTCGCACTTGCCACCACGGGCGAGACTTTTTCAACCCCTTCTGCAGCAGACCAAGGAAGTATAGGTGCTTGTCTATCAACGGAGGAATGCGACAACCAACTCTTGGCACTAACCACCCCACGACCATCTACCTTACTATTCAGGTCTCTAGCCCACTCGCCGACGATACTTCCAGTAATTTCCCCGGCTATGCCACCACCAGTATCATTCGCCTCCCAAGGTAGTCTACAGTCACTTGGCGCCATCTCACCCTTCGCTGGATGATAACGAAATGATGGTAGATTGGGTCTGGGAGCAATTTCGCCAGCAGCAACTAGCTGGTCTATCTCAAATAACTGAATCTCAAATAACTGAACCTCAAGTGACTGACTGTCAGATAATTCAGGATGGAGGTCTCTGTTGTTAGATTTAATGTTTTGCAAATCACAATAAGTCACAACACAGTGGGTGGTGCCTAAATCAATACCAACCACGTATCGGGTATTTTTATCATCAGTATTAGCTGATGTGTTCACTGCTGGTTATCTCTTACATCAAGCTCAACGTTCCAGCGTTCATCTCCCTTTATTGCAACCGCCTCTAATCGAAGCGTCCCCACCTCAGTCACTGCAGCAGCCAAGTAGACAGGCACAACCTCCCCAGCGGAACCTCCCTCAATATTTAANGTTGCCTGAATTTCGGGTAACTCTTCCAACTCANCATCATCCCAATCTTCTAAAAGCTTCCCAGGTTGATCATCCCGTCGCGTGGCNGANCCATAAAACCTAAATCGAACNGGCTCACCCACGATTAGGCCGAACTCTTCATCCTCTATAGTCACTTGGGAGCCCTCCTCCATACCAAACGGCGCTACACATAATGCTTGCATAGGAGGTTCCATNCCCGGTATNGCNGGCATGGCACTTTCCACGCCAATATAATAAGCATTAGCGATACCCCCGCGGATTCGAACCCCTTTGCCGCGCCTAACATGACCGTAATAGGCAGCGCCTTTAGCAACAGATAGATCCAGGTCTGCACCATCTAATAAGCGAGCAGGCTCCGCACCGTCAGTTTCTAGCCAACTATTAATAATATTCAAGACTCGTTCTGCTAAGGCCGGTGCTTTTAAAACACCGCCGTTAAATAAAATTGCGGTGGGCTGGATAAATGAAGTTCCCGTTTGATCAAAACCCGGCAGACTATTTGATGCGTCAACCTGTTTATTGAGGAACGCAGCGAGATGCCGAGTCACCCCAGGGTCTTGAGCGTAGGGCAATCCAAGTTTAGTCAGAGCACTACGGGGATTCTGCACCGGTCGATCACTGATGACTACCTTAGGGAAAAAACCGTCTACTAGTGTCGCCTCCACTTCTTCTCTGGTGAGCTCCGATCTTAGCGTACCTCCTATCAACTTAGAGCCTCGACTGGGCACCACCAGGGGAACAGATTCAATACTTGAGTCCGCTAGCAAGGCTTCCTTAGCATCTCGGCAGCCATGGGTGAGTGCCATGACCTGCCAGGCCTGTAGCTTCTTACCCTGCTGGGCCAATTTGGCTTTAACGCCATAAGCTAGAGCCAAGTCCATATTATCCCCGCCCAACAAAATATGATCTCCCACTGCAATTCGGTTCAAGCTGAGGTTACCGTCATCTTCGGTTACTGCAATTAGCGATAAATCTGTGGTGCCACCGCCGATATCGATAACAAGAATAATATCACCCACGTTCACTTGATCACGCCAAGCATCACCTGCCTGATGTATCCAACTATAAACTGCCGCTTGGGGTTCTTCTAATAAGGTTAAGTTCTCGAAACCGGCACAACTTGCGGCTTCTGCTGTTAATTCTCTAGCAGCAGGATCAAAAGAGGCGGGAACGGTGATAGTGACTTCCTGCTGTTCTATGGGGTAATCGCCGAATTTATGATTCCAAGCCGCTTTAAGATGCTCAAGATAAGCCACGGTCACATCAAAAGGCGACATCTTCTGCACTTCTTCCGGGGCATCCAAGGGCAAAAAATCTGACCGCCGATCAACACCGCCATGGCACAGCCAACTCTTGGCACTGGCAATCAAACGTATGGGCGTTTTACTTCCCATAGTCCGCGCTAACTCCCCCACTAATATGCGGGGCTGTCTATCCCAAGGCAATACCAAATCACCCGGTGCGACTTCAGACTCATGAAACTGATAAAGAAATGAGGGTAATTGTAGTTTTTCCTCCACGCTACCCAAGCCAGTTAACTGAGAAACGGGAAATACCTCTTGCTTTACATCTGCACCTAGCTCTACAGCGGCCTCCAGATCCACATAGGACATGACGCAATGCGTCGTTCCCAAATCAATACCAACGCTATATCTACTCACAGCTCGACCTCCGCCGCCGCGACTATAGCTACATCATGTCCTTCTGAAATTCGAGGCAACTTCACTTCCTTTACCCGCCATCCTCGGTGGACCAAGATACCGGAAAACGGTGCACTGCCCACCACATTACCTGTTAACCTTACTTCTGAGGCATTAAATCCCTCTGCCAGCGTGATGCGGCTTTCTTCTTCTTCTTCACGGATAGGTATCAAAGTAAAATATTCACTTAAGGCTTTGAGACTACCTTCGTGTACTACTCGAGCAGCAGCACCCACCTCTTCATCAGTGTAATCGCTGATATTTTCATGCACGAAATCAATTATCCGGGCTTCTTGTTGCAGTAAGCTCAAAAATTGCAGCGCTGAATCAGATGATGTGGTTTTCATCACTGAATCTTGAGAAGATTCCCTTGTCTTCGGCTTATCGATCCCTACTACGGGGTCTGTACTTGGGTCATTAGCACCATCCTGTAAATTGGCACCATCCTGTAAAGGAGCGGGCGTGATGAGGCTTTTAGGCGACTTCAAAAAAAATGCAATGAGCATAATTAGGGCAACTCCAGCTAGTGCTAGATGTGCTATATCAAATGTAGCGGGAAGCTGTAGGCTAGGATCAAAATTCATGGTTTTCATCTCTGGTGCGTTCAATAACGAAAAGTCGGACTCTATTTCTTGGCGGCAGATGGTAGCAAATTTTTGTGGCCTAGTCAGTCACTGTGTAATATCATCGCCCTGTGCATTTGACACTACGTAATTGTTTTAACTTCGTATTTTAGTTACTCTTTGGTCAACTGAGCCATAGAACTTCTAGCTGCAGCCATTGAACTTCTAGTTGCATGGAAGAAAGCTAAATATTGGGAGGCTTCATCGGATAATATTAAACTCAATATATCCCAATCCCACCCTATTTGGTCATGGCTTTACCTGTTAGAGCTATAAATAAAAGAAAATTCGTATTTTAAAGGTAATGCCTACTTTGAAACACTTACGCTTTGAACAAAAACATGGCAGTATTCTAACAAATAAAGTGAAAATGGTGCCAAGTTGGACTGGGAAGCTTATTGATAACGGTGTAACTTTTTTGAACGACTGATTAACAATAGGTTACACCAACTGATCAAACACATGTCAATTTGCTTGCCACCAACAGATTAGAAAAATAAAAAACTGATAATGCAGGGATCAGTTTAACCAGATAATACTAAATAAGGATATCCCAATGAAACTCGCTATTCATCCAGCAACAAGTTCACCTAACAAATTAATTAAACGGCTAAGCTTGGTTAGCGCAACTAGTCTGCTACTTGGCGCGTGTGCATTGTCTCCCTTTGCGGACAAACCAACCCCATCGTCGCAAATTGAATTAAGGAGCTTTTCTAATACTGACGAAGCCGTGGTTTATTTTTATCGGCCGAGAAATAGCTTAAGCGGCTTTGGTGAAAAGAATCCCCCTAACATATACGTTAACAAGAAACTGGTAGGGGAGCTGCCCAATGGCCGCTTCAAGTCAACACTAATTAAAGAGCTAGAGAACAAAACTATCAGCATACATAAAAGCAGCAAGGACAACTCCTTCTCGAGCGTCATTCTACAACAAGACGTCGATATGTCTGGAGCCGCCAGATACTTCGTCAAAGTCAATTACAATCTAGGGGACACCGAACCCGACCTGGTTTTGGTGAGTGAAGCCGTAGCGTTGGAAGATATGGCAAAATTGAAAGCGATGGCAGATTCTGAAGAATAGAAAGATCAATAGAAAGAACAATGGACTATTAGTACTGCTCTAGGTTCGAAGCTAAACGTTATATGGTGATAATCAATCCAATCATTGACTCCAAAAAGGGGAGTCAATGATTTAAAATAACTGCTCTTCCATTTTTATATAGTGATTATGATCACTTCTGGCACATCAGTCTGGCCATCAGTATTCAACCCCCAACACGTTAGCAACCCAATATCACTAAGAGCACAAGTGTGTCTGCCACCAGCAGATACTTGCGTTATGTTGCCCAAGCCCCCTGGAACTGTAGCTTGGCCGTCTCCGTCCTGCCCCCAACATGTCACTCCATTATCATCGACAGCACATGCATGCTCAGTACCTGCGGAGATGCGACTTGGGTTGGTTAACGCGGGCACCGTTGTTTGACCCAAATCATTTGCCCCCCAACATGCAACCGTAGCGGGAGAATCGTGAATTGTGCAAGTAAAGTCGAGCCCCACCGCAAGTGCAAATGGGTTAACTAAAGCAGGTACGGTAGCAGCGCCACTTAAATCAGACCCTAGTGGAAGCCAGCAGGAAACCCCTCCAT
>JAESQG010000098.1 GCA_016765265.1 Pseudomonadales bacterium
CTCCTCCAAGAGTTTGTCGTGCTCCATACCCGTCAGCTTTTGCAATCGCAGATCGAGAATGGCTTGGGCCTGTAGCGGCGACAAATGGTACTTGCCGTCAACCAAACCAAATTGACTGGGTAGATCATCGGGCTTGCAAGCATCTCCACCACCAGCACGCTCCAACATCTGCAACACATCACCAGGCTCCCACGCTGCTTCGATGAGCCTTTCCCGTGCGTCTGCAGCGGTGGGACTCGCTTTGATGAGCGCGATTACGGGATCAATATTATTCAGCGCAATAGCAAGGCCTTCCAACAAATGGCCACGCTCACGGGCTTTGCGTAACAAATAAACCGTGCGACGCGTCACTACCTCTCGGCGGTGACGAATAAATGCGGCCAATATCTCTTTGATGTTTAATAACTTCGGTTGCCCATCCACCAAGGCGACCATATTGATACCAAATACACTTTCTAACTGGGTCTGCGAATAGAGATTATTAAGCACGACATCCGCCACCTCACCTCGACGCAAATCGATGACNNCACGAATGCCATCCTTATCAGATTCATCCCGTAGTTCAGAAATACCTTCGATTTTTTTATCTTTCACCANCTCAGCTATTTTCTCGATCAAGCGGGCTTTATTCAGCTGATAGGGCACTTCNGTAACGATGATAGACTCACGTTTATTTTTCTCGTTAGTCTCAATATGGGTTTTAGCCCTGATGTAGATACGCCCTCTACCNGTGTGATACGCCTGAACAATACCAGCACGACCATTGATTATCGCAGCGGTGGGGAAGTCAGGGCCGGTAATGTACTCCATCAGATCATCAATGCTCAGCTCGGGGTTTTCCATCAACGCCAAACATCCGCTCACCACTTCCGTTAAATTGTGGGGTGGGATATTGGTGGCCATCCCCACGGCGATACCAGAAGAACCGTTAACCAATAGATTCGGCACACGGGCCGGCATGACGCTGGGCATATGCTCTGTACCGTCATAGTTNGGTACAAAGTCTACGGTTTCTTTATCGAGATCAGCTAAAAGCTCATGGGCAATCTTCGACATTCTGACTTCGGTATACCGCATGGCCGCCGCGTTATCGCCATCGATGGAACCAAAGTTGCCTTGACCATCAACGAGCATATAGCGCAAAGAAAACCGCTGTGCCATACGAACAATGGTGTCATATACGGCAGTATCCCCGTGAGGATGATACTTNCCGATAACATCGCCCACTACACGGGCTGACTTCTTGTAGGGTTTATTCCAATCATTGCCCAGCACCTCCATCGCATATAAAACGCGACGATGAACTGGCTTTAACCCATCGCGAACATCGGGTAATGCCCTACCGACAATCACGCTCATGGCGTAGTCGAGATAGGATGCTTTCAGCTCATCTTCAATATTAATCGGTACTATTTCTNTGGCGATATCTACCATGTGTAATCTACCTTAGGACTTCTACTGCCTAAAATTATTCTGAGTTTGCGAACCAGGTTTGTCATAAACGCAATACACCATTAGTCAGCCTAAATTGTTAAGCACAATAACCCTAGACCAATAACTCTAAAAAGCTCGCTTGAATTATAAAGAGAACNTTTATTCGTCAAAGTATTTTCTCATTAAAGTGGTTATCAATTGAGTCTCAATAGTGCAAAAACAACCNGTGTTAACGNCGTGTCTTCATCAAAACATCTACCCATAAAGCGAATACGATATGCTGCAGACGATGCGAACTAATAGGTTGAAATATAGTTCACTTCGCAANCACTCAACCGACCCTAAACGACGCTTGCCAAAAGCACGAAATTCTACCATAAATCAGCTGTCTAAACCCCAATTATTATAAAAATAANGCAGCAATACCCTCGCAAGTTGGCGGCTCTACAACGCCTCTCTCAGTCACTATCGCATCAATTAATTCTGCAGGAGTGACATCGAATACNGGGTTGACTGCAGACACTTTAGGAGGTGCAATATGAACGCCTGAAAAGGTTAGTATTTCATCAGAATGGCGTTCCTCAATGGGAATATCCGCGCCACTGTTAACGGACAAATCAATTGTCGAGGTCGGCGCNGCAACCATAAATTTAATATCGTGATAGCGCGCAGCAATGGCAAGCTGGTAGGTCCCAATTTTATTAGCTNCATCGCCATTGGCAGCGATGCGATCTGCTCCCACGANTATCCAGCCAATCTCACCCTGTTTCATCAAATGTGNGGCGGCAGAATCGGCCAACAAGCAACACGGGATATTATCCTTACTCAATTCCCAAGCGGTCAATCGCGCTCCCTGCATCCAGGGTCGGGTTTCATCTGCATAAACCTGACTGATAATACCTAGCTCCACACCGCTACGAATCACTCCCAGAGCGGTGCCGTACCCACCGGTGGCCAATGCCCCCGCATTGCAGTGCGTTAATACAGCCGACCGACCCATTTGAGATTTTGCAATTATCTCGGCCCCTAACTTGCCGATGACCCGGTTGGCGTCCCCATCGTCTTGATGGATTTGAATGGCCAAGGCCAATAACTGACTTTCAGCAGTTTCTCTTTGTAAAGTTTCTAGCAAATCCTCCATACGATCCAATGCCCAAAAAAGGTTAATCGCAGTGGGGCGTGATTGTCTAAGCAACTCGATATCCTGTTTTATCTTGCTAGACCAGTCTTTACTGTGGGGTTTTTGATCTTGATTCTGACAGTGCTTGTTAGCAGAAAATACCACGCCGTAAGCAGCAACAATGCCAATGGCTGGGGCACCTCGTACCACCATATTCCGGATGGCATCAAAGATGGATTGCACCTCATTTAGGAATAAATACTTTTCATCCTGGGGCAAAAGACGCTGATCTAAAAGTTTAAGTCTAGGCGCCACCCACTCAATGGCGTTCACACAAGAACTGGTCAATGATTATTTCTCCCCTTGCCTACTGATCCGCTATACTGGGATTCTTTTTAATCGAAAATTTATCCTTATGAAAGAGATAAACACCTCACAAAACGCCCAACTAGAAACTGTCGATACGCTGATTCATGCTCGATGGGTGGTCCCCGTGGAAGATGCTCGCAGCGAACGCATCCTAGCGCACCATTCCATTGCTATTCTAGCAGGTACAATAGTCAACATTCTAAATACTGAACTTGCAAAAAAACGCTACCAAGCGAAAGATGAAATCCAACTAGACGAACATGTGGTCATACCCGGACTAATCAATGCACATACCCATGGCGCCATGTGCTTATTCCGCGGTATGGCCGATGATCTTCATCTAATGGATTGGTTTAATCAGCATATTTGGCCAGCTGAAGAGCAATGGGTAAACGAACAATTTGTATGGGACGGTAGCATGTTGGCCTTCGCTGAAATGCTGAGAGGCGGCACAACTTGCTTTAGCGATATGTACTTCTTTCCCAATATCGTTGCAAAAGCAGCGCATGAAGCGGGGATACGAGCCAACATCTCTGTTCCCATTCTGGATTTTCCCTCGGCCTGGGCACAAAATGCCGATGACTACTTGCACAAAGGACTACAACTACACGACGATTATCGCAACCACCCACTAATAGAAGTCAATTTTGGTCCCCATTCTCCCTATACCGTATCCGATGAACCCCTTAGCCGGATTCAAACTCTGGCGGAAGAGATGGACGGCACTATTCAAATACACCTGCATGAAACTGCCGGTGAGGTCGAAGACGCCATTGCAGCCACTGGCAAGCGACCACTGCAGCGACTTCATGAATTGGGCCTATTAACACCGCGCTTGCAAGCAGTGCATATGACACAAATTGATGCAGAAGATCTTGCGCTTTTGAGCAGCACGGGCACCCATGTTATCCATTGCCCTGAATCAAACTTAAAATTGGCCAGTGGATTTTGCCCCACGGACAAATTAATCAAAGCGGGGATCAATGTCGCACTGGGCACCGACGGCGCCGCCAGTAACAATAACTTAGACATGTTTGGCGAAATGCGAACGGCTGCGCTCATTGCTAAAGCCGTTGCAGGGGATGCCTCGGCATTGCCGGCCGCTCAGGCTTTGAAAATGGCAACCCTTAACGGTGCAAAAGCCCTGGGGATCGATAATCGAGTGGGCAGTTTGGAAGTCGGCAAAGAGGCGGATATCGTCGCCATATCCATGAGCTCGCCGGAATGCCAACCTGTGTATCACGTTATTTCGCAATTGGTATACTCCTGTAACTCTGACAAAGTAACCGACGTTTGGGTGGCGGGCCAAAGAATGTTAGATCATCAGCATCTAACGACTTTGGATGAAAGCAGTATTGTAAAGGCCGCAAAGGATTGGGCGAACAAAATTGCCCAGCATGATTAGCAGTGGAAAAATTAACGCAAAATAAGGAGTGTTAAGCCATGACCACAAAAACAGATAAACCCCACAACCAAACCCACGACCAAGCCCACGACCAAGCCCCCAATCAAAACGCCAATCAAAATGTAGATCATGCTGAAATCGCTAAATTTGAAGCTTCAGCCTCCAGTTGGTGGGATAAACAGGGGGACTTCAAGCCGCTGCATGAAATAAATCCATTGCGCACTAATTTTATTGACCAACGCGCTGTGCTTGCAGGAAAAAAAGCACTTGATGTGGGTTGTGGCGGCGGAATCCTGTCAGAAGCCATGGCCCAGCGGGGCGCGGAGGTACTCGGTATAGACATGGGCGAGGCGCCGTTGTCTGTGGCTAAACTCCATCAAGTGGAAAGCGGTGTAAAGGTAGACTACGAACAATCTACCGCAGAAGCCCTAGCGGAAAAACGCCCGGGTGAATTCGATGTAGTCACTTGCCTGGAAATGCTAGAACACGTTCCTGACCCATCGTCAGTGATCAAGGCGTGTTACGATTTGGCAAAACCTGGCGGACATCTTTTCTTCTCAACCATCAATCGCAATCCGAAATCATTTGTATTTGCCATTGTTGGTGCCGAGTATGTACTGAACCTCTTACCCAGAGGAACACACGAATATGCTAAATTTATTCGACCTTCAGAACTGTCTGGCTGGTTNCGAAGCGCCAATTTAGATTTGCAGGAAATTATCGGATTGACCTTTAACCCTTTTACTCAAGTTTATAAATTGTCGAAAGATGTCGCGGTAAACTATATGGTCTGGGCTACAAAACCAGNTTAGTATTCTAGATTAATCAGCAGGAACACACNGTAGAAAACGAGGNCACNAGAGTCTATGCCAAATAACGATGTAAAGCAGCCACAGGGTAATAAACCTCGGTTTGATGCTGTTCTGTTTGATCTAGATGGTACCTTAATTGATACTGCACCCGATTTTATTTCAACACTTAATCGATTGTTAAAAGAAGAAAACAAACCACCTTTGGGTGATGATGTCATTCGAAAGACAGTCTCTCATGGTGCAAGAGCGCTGATCACCTTAGGCTTTGGCTTAAGCGAAGGTGAAAAAGGTTTCGAATCACTACGGGATCGCCTACTTAAACTCTATGNCGACAACCTTTCTGTTGAGTCTCGTTTATTTGATGGTGGCGAAAAACTACTAGCGACTCTCGAAGCACAGCAGATTCCTTGGGGAATAGTCACGAATAAACCTAGTTTATATGCAATCCCTCTTATCCNGGATTTAGGCCTCAATTGTGGTTCATTAATCTGCCCCGACCACGTCGCTCACCCCAAGCCCCACCCAGAACCACTATTCAAGGCCGCAGCGGAGCTTAAAGTGACAAGNGAAAAATGCCTCTATGTGGGCGATCATCGTCGNGATATNGAAGCGGGTCAACGTGCAGGGATGCAAACTGTGGCCGCCCTCTATGGCTATATTGAAGATGATGATGACCCCGCTTTATGGCGAGCAGACTACTGTATCAATTCCCTAGAAGAAATCGGCACNCTCTTGTNNGCNTAAGGGTAAGAACACGGGGACAAACTTCGCCGCCTAGCGGAAGCTTTCGGCACCTCCGTTAAAATAAACGTCATTCTGATTATAATGGCCATAAAAAAGCCAAAATATTGTCGTCTAAATATCAATCGACATCTTCACTCTTAACCAAAACCCATGAGGACAATAGACACTANAAATTAAATCCTTGTTTTATAATGTAATGTATAACAATTGCNCCATAAGATTTACTTTTGGCATGATTATCGCTACCTCCCTAATGAGTTTAAAAGAATTAGGGATTTTAAAATGGCTCCGACTTTTGCTTTTCAACAAAAAAAACGTTCTCTTTCTGAAAATAAGCCAAATACAAACCAAATCGCCCACTTAGGTGATCATGGTGCTTCGTCCATTGAACATCACTCGAAAAACGATACGGTTAAAACCGTCGAAGCAACCAAGACTCACCTTTATGTCCTTATGCAAACCTCTTTGGATCTAAAAGAATTATTAACGCTTTTTAAGAATGAAATAGAATCTATTTTGGCTGTCGAAAGCTGTCACTACCAAAATAGAGCGTTGGATTTACAGATCAGTCTGGGCGATAGNAAACGTCACAATTGTACCTACCGACTGCTGACCCAAGATGATTATTTAGGTGAACTTGTATTTACACGCAAGACCCGGTTTAGCGAAGCTGAAATCGAGACACTCGAAACACTTATTTGCACTACCATCTACCCTATTCGCAATGCCCTTCGATATCGTGAAGCAATGCACTCAGCTATCACCGATGCGCTGACCGGTGCCGGAAATCGGGTATCACTTAACACCTCACTCGGCAGAGAATATGAGTTNGCAAAACGCTACAATCAACCACTGTCACTCTTAATGATCGATCTTGATCATTTCAAAGGNATTAACGATCAATTTGGTCACGCCGCTGGCGACAGAGTTTTACAACAAGTGGCAAGGGAAATCCAGCAAACCAGCCGTTGTGCCGATATGACCTTTCGCTATGGAGGCGAAGAATTTGTTGTGTTATTAAATAAAACAGATAAGAAGGGCGCGGAAGTTATCGCTGAACGTATTAGAGTAGCCATTGAGAATCTTAACTGTGTTCAGGATCAGGCTAGAATCCCGATAACNACCAGCATCGGATGNACTACCTTAATGGATAATGACGGTATTGACGACCTGCTACATAAAGCCGACAANGCACTTTATGTAGCAAAATCCAATGGCCGTAACCAAGTTTGCTTGGCTGACTAGGTCTTTTTCTTATTCCTATTCTTTAATTTCGACGACGACGCAGATACCCGCTGCGTTTTTCCTTTTCTTCCTGCCTTACTGTACGCATTTTTTGCCGGCCGTACAGACCGGTNCGTCGCTTTAGCGGCACGCCCACCGATTCCGAAATTTTTTCAACGTCNTTGGNATCCATTTCCGACCATTTGCCN
This sequence comes from Pseudomonadales bacterium, assembly GCA_016765265.1. Lineage (GTDB taxonomy): Bacteria > Pseudomonadota > Gammaproteobacteria > Pseudomonadales > DC-out160 > DC-out160. The sequence goes on from JAESQG010000098.1 coordinate 7,318, forward strand.
TGTCTTAAAGAACGAGGCAATTCCAGATGAGCGAAGCGCACTCGAATGAGTCGGCTTACCTGTACGCCTTGTGATTCCCACAAACGGCGAACTTCACGCTTTTTACCCTCTTGCAAAACAACGTGATACCAATGATTGCTGCCTTCGCCGCCNGAATCAAAAATACTATCAAATTTAGCTTGGCCGTCTTCTAATTCAACACCCTCCGAAAGNTTNTGCAGCATCTGCTCGGTCACTGTCCCGCGAACCCGAACCGCATACTCCCGCTCAATTTGAGAAGAAGGGTGCATCAAACGATTNGCCAAATCNCCATCTGTGGTGAATAACATCAGNCCTGTNGTATTAATATCTAACCGACCCACAGCAACCCATCGCTCTCCTTTTAATTGCGGCAAGCGATCAAACACCGTGACACGGCCTTCCGGATCAGTACGCGTGCAAACTTCGCCTTCCGCCTTGTTATAAAGAATAACTCGGCGCCGCATTTCGCTCTCATCTTTAAAAGAGANCACACGACCGTCTACACGCAGCACATCATCTGGNCTGACACGATCACCCAACGTCGCAATNGCCCCATTGACACTTACACGCCCCGCNACTATCCACTCTTCAAGAGATCGCCGGGAGCCTAATCCACATCGGGCCAACACTTTTTGTATTTTCTCAGACATTCACTCAGTTAAATCCAAATTAAGACGCCAAACTTTGAGAGTCCCTTACCCACCTCTCGAAGTTTAGACATCAGAGGATACTTGCGCTTCCTCTGTAATATTTTCCTCATGACTTACCGAGCTATCCTTTCCCGGCACCTTATCAGCTAACTCTTTGAAAGTTATACTAGATATCTTACTTTCTATATCTCCCAATTGAGAAATATTTTCTTGTTCTAAATTGTCACCACTTTGTTCGTCGGCATGTTCATCACCTTGAACATCATCTTGAACATCAGCTATTTCTTCGGGATCACTAGCCGTTTTATCGATTAACTTAGCTTGAGCACTACCGTGATCCATCAACTCCAATTCTTCATTAATTTTTTCAAAATCGCGAATCTCTGCGAGAGAAGGCAATTCATCCAAATTGGAGAGATTAAAATAATCAAGAAACCCTCGAGTTGTCGCGTACATAGCCGGCCGCCCCGGTACATCCCTATGCCCTACTACACGAACCCAATCTCGCTCCAACAGAGATCTCATGATATGAGAGCTAACACTAACACCCCTAATGGCTTCAATCTCACCTCGAGTAATAGGCTGTCGATAGGCAACCAAGGCGAGAGTTTCAAGCAATGCTCTTGAATAACGTGGCGGTTTTTCATCCCACAGCCGGCTAACCCACTCTCCTATCTCCGTACGCACTTGAAAGCGATAACCAGAAGACACTTTTTTCAACTCAACCCCACGAGACTCATACTCGCCTTGCAACTCTTCCAGCGCTTCTCGTACCACTTCTTTCGATGAGATGTCACCTTCAAAAAAAAGCTGCGCCATATGCTCCACAGTGAGAGGCTTATCCGACGCGAACAATGCGCCTTCAATAATCCTTTTTAGTTGGTCTTTTTCTACAGCCATAGCACTCAACACATTCCCTAGTTAATGTTTGAAAGCATCCGCTTCTTTAATTTCTTCTTTAGTTTCTACTTTAATTTCTACTTTAGTTTCATCTTCGTCCCGTTCATCGAGGATGGAAAAATCCTCAGGAACGGAAAGTTCTTCAATCTCTTTCTTCACCAATTTTTCTTCGCGCTGATACTCAGTCAACTCATAAGTATCATCATCCTCATCAATACTGACCAACTCTTCTTCTAACAAAATCGCCGACTCTGGCTCGGTCACCTCATCTTCTCTAGCGCGAACGTGAATAGGGGCATAAGCTTCCGTTTGTACTAACTCAATCAGCGATTCTTTCACCAGCTCAAGTATCGCTAAAAATGTCACTATCACACCCAGTCGACCTTCTTCCACGGTGAATAAGGCCCCAAAGGGCACAAAGTGACGATGACGAATTTGGTCCAGCACTTGCGACATTCTTTCTCGGGTAGAGAGCTTTTCTCTCGAAATGTGATGATGTTCAAACATATCAGCCCGCAGCAACACTTCTTTCAGTGCCAGCAATACTTCTCTCAAATCCACATCGGGTAGCGGTTTTTCAGTATGAAACGCCGGAGCCTCTGCACTACCCAGAAATAAGTCTCGTCCTAATCTCGGCATTACTTCAATATCTTCTGCTGCTTGTTTATAGCGTTCGTATTCTTGTAGCCGTCGAACTAATTCTGCTCGCGGGTCGGACTCCTCACCTTCATCATATTTTGGTCTCGGCAACAAAGAACGCGACTTGATTTCACCTAGCAATGCTGCCNTCACTAAATACTCTGCTGCCAATTCAAAATTGACTGCTCGCATCAATTCAACATANTCAACGTACTGTTGGGTGATCTCGGAGACTTGGATATCGAGGATATCGAGATTCTGTTTTTTGATTAAGTACAATAAGAGATCCAACGGCCCTTCAAATGCCTCTAAAAAAACCTCTAGCGCATCGGGTGGAATATATAAATCTTGAGGAATGGAGGTGACCGCCTCTCCATAAACCATAGCGAAGGGCATTTCTTGTTGGTGAGGCGATACACTTGCACCGGTGTCCGTACCCTCATCTATTGCTTGATTTTCCGTTTCTACCATCCGGTCACTTACCCGCAGTTTTATTTCGAACTTAAAGCCAACAACTACAACTACAACTACAATTACAATTACAATAAACAATAATAGCTAAAATCATTACAAGAATAGCTAAAATCACAAGAATAGCTAAAAGCTAACGATAAGATAGACCCNTGGCGGACCTCACTTCTTCCAATGTATGCTTTGCTTCTTCTCTAGCCTGATCACAGCCTTCTAACACTATCGANTTCACCAGTTCCGGGTCTTTTTCGTACTCTTCTGCTCGTCTTCGAATAGGCTCTAGTTCTTCTTGAATCGCATTGATCACCGGTTTTTTGCACTCAAGGCAACCGATGCCAGCACTTTTGCACCCTTGTTGCACCCATTCGAGGGTTTTGTCATCACTATAAATCTGGTGCAATTGCCACACAGGGCACTTCTGTGGATCACCGGGGTCAGTCAACCTGACTCGCGCTGGATCCGTTGGCATGGTTCGGATTTTGCGCTCAACCTCCTCAGGCTCCTCTCGAAGTGCGATGGTATTATTATAAGATTTAGACATCTTACTTCCATCTAAGCCGGGCATTTTGGGCGCATCAGTTAGCAACACTTGAGGCTCCGGTAAAATGACTTTTCCTCCGCCTTCGAGGCTACCGTATAACCTTTCTTTATCGCTAAGTGGAATATTTTGTTGATCACCCACCAGTGCTTTGGCGGTTTCCAAGGCTTCTTCGTCACCCTGTTCTTGATATTTTTTACGCAAAGCAGTATACATCTTTGCCGCTTTTTTGCCCATCTTTTNTATAGCTGCATCAATGGCNTCCTCAAATCCAGGCTCGCGCCCNTAGAGGTGGTTGAACCGACGCGCCACTTCACGTGTCATTTCCACATGAGCAACTTGATCGGCACCCACAGGTACTAGCCCAGCTCTATAGATGAGGATATCTGCACTTTGTAGTAAGGGATAACCTAAAAACCCGTAAGTCGCCAAATCCTTTTCTTTCAACTTTTCTTGCTGATCTTTATAGCTAGGGACTCGTTCCAACCATCCCAGGGGCGTCATCATCGATAACAGCAAATGCAGCTCTGCATGCTCAGGCACTTTAGATTGTATAAAAAGGGTAACAGAACCGGGATTAATACCTGCAGCTAACCAATCAATCACCATATCCCAAGTCGCCTGCTCGATCGTTGATGGGTCATCGTAATGGGTAGTAAGCGCGTGCCAATCTGCAGCGAATAANNAGCACTCATATTCATGCTGCAATTTTATCCAGTTCTTTATNACTCCATGGTAATGACCTAGGTGTAACCTGCCGGTTGGGCGCATACCTGACAGTACCCGCTGTTGTGAAACGACTGAACTCAAGATGGTCTCCTAGGAATTGAGTAAAATATTTAATCCTGACAGATATTATAGCGATTTATGCGAGGGAGAATCCAGAACTCACCCTATCGATACGGCGAAGTTTTTTCGCCTGCCCCCGCACACAACAACAGTCATCCCAGTTTTCCTGGGTCACCTAGTCCTATGCGCAGTATTTCGGGATATCCGTCGACNAAATCCACCACGGTGGTCAGTTCAAGACTGCCATAGCCACCATCGACAATAAGGTCCACTTTCGGCTCCATAAAAGCGCGAATGTCCTCTGGATCTGACAGCGGGNATTGGTCTCCAGGCAGATGCAACGTAGACGTGATCAGCGGTGCATTCAGCTCCTCCAACAGCGCTAGAGCAATTTTGCAATCAGGCACTCGTATCCCGATGGTTTTCCGCTTAGGGTGAAGTAAACGCCGTGGCACATCTCGTGATGCCGTTAGGAGAAAGGTATAAGCTCCCGGCAAAAAGGACTTGAGCAATCGATATGAGCTGTTGTCCACCTTCGCATAGGTGGCCAGTTCCGACAGATCCCGACAAATAATGGTGAAGTTGTGCTTGTCTCCCAGCTGGCGAATTACCTTTATTCGGTCTATCGCGCTCTTCTCGCCAATTTGACAACCAATGGCGTAGGCAGCATCAGTGGGATATATAATCACCCCTCCCTTTCGTATCANTTCAACCGCCTGCTTAATTAAGCGGGGTTGTGGATTATCAGGGTGAATTCTGAAATATTGACTCATATTGACCAACAGCAATGAAACCAGTACAAAATCGGATCAGCAGATCCGTGATTGCGAGGCATAATACCCTAAATACGTGCACGAGTACCTTAAAATCCGTTTTCCCATAATGCATTGCAAATGCTCGGCAACGGGGAAGTTTTTCCTAACTCCTGCCAAGCCTGGCCGGGTCGGTGAAAATCACTGCCCACAGATGCCTTCAAAGCCAAATCATTTGCCAGCTTAGCCAATCGATTGACCTCATCTCGCTGACTCATGCCACTTACCACTTCTATAGCATGCCCCCCTGCTTGGGCGAAACAGTCTCCCAGACGTCTTAATTTCGCATGAGTCATTTTATATTTACCGGGGTGGGCGAGCACCGCTACCCCCCCTGCATCAGAAATCCATGCTATCGCTTCTTCGACAGAGCACCANTTGGTGGCAACATAAGCTGGCTTACCCATGGCTAGATATTTCTTAAAAGCGGTAGCCTCATTTTTAACAGCCCCTATATGTATCAAAAATTTAGCAAAATGAGGTCTTCCTGGGGTCGTTATCCCCTGTTCTACCAGCCAACTTTTAGCGCCCTCAAATCCGAGCTTGTCGAGTTTCGTTATTATTTTTTCAGCCCTTAGTAGCCGAGTCTGCTCTTGTCTGCTCAGTCGTTCTAATAATTGTACATTCTTGGGATCAAATCCTAGACCCACAATATGGACATCTATTTTTTGCTCCCACCGAGAGGAAATTTCTATCCCAGAGACGAGCTTAATAGCTTGACTATTTGAGCAGAAATTCGCCACAGAAACTTGCGCTTCGGCTATCCCTTTAACCGTATCGTGATCGGNTATAGCCAGTATATCGACGCCCCGGTCCACTGCACGAGTGATGAGTTCAGTAGGGTTTAATGCGCCATCGGAGGCAGTGGTGTGGCAATGCAAATCAACTATCAAATGGGTCTCTTTTCACTCGTTTGTGCGCCAGTATTCCTGCTCAACGCCCTTAAGTTTTAAAATATTTTAGTTTTCACTAAAAAGTGTATATTATCTCGCTGCCTATCACCCTGCTGACATTCAGTTATTGATCCTATATACAAGTTATAGATCTATAATACTGTATAACAATCGTTCGAGCTAATTTAAAGTGTAGTTATGAAACAACTTCTCGATTTTGCACCCGTTTTAGCATTTGTCATTGCTTACTTTTCCACACGTGATTTCAAGCTTGCCACGATGGTGATTATCGCTGCTTCAGCCGTACAAATTGCGCTTTCCTGGACAATCTGGAAAAAAGTGGAGCGGATGCACTGGATCACTTTTATAGTGCTTGTGGTTTTAGGTGGCATGACTTTAGCCTTCGATGACGAACGGTTTCTCAAATGGAAGCCCACCATCGTTAATTGGTTATTTGCTGTGGCGTTACTGGGTAGCCAACTTTTTGCCAAACGCAATTTTTTACAACGCATCATTGAAGCTATGCTTAAAAACACCACAGATATCACGCTTAGCGTACCGCAAAAATCATGGGTTTTTTTNAACGTCTATGCCAGCCTTTTTTTTATAATGGCCGGTTTCATCAATCTTCATGTCGCTTTCAACTACGACACTGACACCTGGGTTACTTTCAAACTAGTTGGGCTGACTGGACTCAATCTGATTGGTATGATCGCTTTGTTTTCATACCTGTTTCGATACATGAAACAAGAAGACATTCCTAATGAGACCGGCCCTAATGAGAGCAGCTCTACTAACGACGAGGATACCGATTAAATGCTGTATGCCATTATGAGTCAAGATATCGATAATAGTTTAGAAAAAAGAAAACTAGCAAGAGCCGATCATCTTGCCCGGCTTGAAACCCTCTCATCAGAGGGGCGATTACTGGTTGCTGGGCCACACCCAGCAACCGATAGCGAAACACCAAGCGACGCGGGTTTTACCGGCAGTTTAGTGATTGCCGAATTCAATTCTTTAGCGGAGGCCCAACAATGGGCTGACAATGACCCTTACATTAAGGCTGGCGTTTATCAACAGGTTATCGTAAAACCCTTCAAAAAAGTATTACCTTAGATCCGGAGGAAATAATCTATGAGCCCAAGAATCAGCATCATCACACTCTGCCTACTCAGCATCATCTTACACATTACCCCGGTACAAGCTGAGACACGCTATATCTCTGATGCGGTTCCGGTAGAAATGCGCAGTGGCCCCTCCAACGGTTNTCGAATAAAAGCATGGCCTAAACCGGGAACAAAACTCAATACTAAAGAAATCAGCGGCAACGGCGACTGGGTCAAAGTGGTTACCTCAAAGGGCACAGAAGGCTGGGTGCGCAAACAACACTTATCTAAAAGGCGTGCATCGAAAGAATTGCTCAATGATGCTAAAAATAGAATTTTAAGACTTGAATCAGAAAAGGTAAAACAGGCAGAGACTATCTCACTTCTACGAAACGAGCTAGCCAATGAACAAAACGCGCATACCACGCTAGCCACTACAAATTCAACCCTAGAAAACCAATACAGTNGCCTTAAAAAACTCTCAAAGAATGCGGTACAAGCAGACAAATCCAATAGAGACCTACGCAAAAAAAACGAGCTCTACAAAATAAAAGTAGAAGAACTCGCTACAGACAACGAGCGCCTCAGTCACGACCGCAATGTTGAAGGCATTACTACTGGAATGCTCGCCGTCGCTCTAGGGGGAATAATGGCATTTGCTTTTATGCAATTGGGTAGTAGAAAACGCCAATCCAGTGGCTGGGACTAACTCGCCAATTAACACTCTTTAACTTAGGCCCAAACACCCTATGGAATTACTCCAAATCAA
>JAESQG010000099.1 GCA_016765265.1 Pseudomonadales bacterium
TTCTGCTTGCGACATGCGCATTTCACGGTTTTCCTTGGCCATTACCCGCAAAGATGTTCCCAAAGGGGTTCCGTACTTCTCGGATATATAATCGACAAATAGTTTACCTTCTAGATGATCTACCTCGTGTTGAAGGCATATTGCCAATAGCCCATCGCAGTCCATTTCTATCAGATGACCCTCGCGGTTCAATGCTTTGATATGAATGGTCTCGGCCCTGGTGACTGTCTCATACTGTTCAGGAACAGAGAGACATCCTTCTTCTGACTCTTGACTACCTTGGCAATTCGAGATTTCGGGGTTGATAAAGACCAGTGGTTGATCCTTATTCTCGGAAATATCAATAACAATAAGTCTTTTGTGTATGTTGACCTGTGTTGCAGCCAAGCCTATGCCCGGAGCACCGTACATAGTTTCCAGCATATCATCTGTCAGTTGAATAATTTTTTCATTTATATGCTTGATTGACTTAGCTTTAGTGCGTAAGCGAGGATCTGGAAATTCCAATATTTCTAAATTAGACATACATGTTTAGGCAATGGTTGTAGTAAAAAAGCAAAAAGTCTTGCTAAGATTATGATCATACAGGAATAAAACCTGCTATGGTCTCAAAAAAACGTTACTCAAATGGCTGACGACCAGCGCTAAGATGATCTAAGCTTCAATTGACAATAATATAGGGAAATGATCAATGTTAAAATCTCTAATCTGCTCGCTGTGTATCAGTATAGTGGCTGCAACGGCACAGGCCGGGCCCGTTCCACTCAAGCAGGGCCACCCAGAACGTCATTTTGTGGAAAAGGGCGATACTTTGTGGGATATCTCAGAGACTTTTTTAAATGACCCTTGGTTGTGGCCTGAGATATGGCATATAAATGATCAGATTGAAAACCCTCATCTTATTTATCCAGGCGACATGATCAAATTGGTTTATATCGGTGGAGAACCCAAACTGACAGTTGAGCGGCCGGGCCAAAAGGTGACCATGCTGGCGGACGGTACTATTAAATTAAGTCCTAAAGCGCGAGTAACGCCATTGGATTCGGTTATTCCTGCCATCCCTCTAGATAAAATACAGGGTTTTTTAGTTGATCATCGCATTGTTGAAAGACAAGAGCTTGAAGCTGCGCCGTATGTATTAGCAGGTGGCGACGAGCATATTTTGATGGGTACGGGGGATATTATTTATGCTCGTGGAGAATTTACCGAGAGCGACACGGCATTTGGGGTTTATCGAGGGGGTGAAGTATTCAAGGATCCCGATACCGGTGAAGTGCTGGGTTTTGAGGCTCTTGAGCTAGGTTTAACCAGAATGGTGTCGGTGGAAGGTGATGTAGCGAAGCTGAGGCTGTTATCGTCCAAAGAGGATGTGAGAATCGGTGATCGATTATTGCCTACGGAAGAGCGTAAGGTTGATTCTGTGTTCTACCCTAAATCCCCACAAGACGAAATTAGAGGTCGCATTATTCATGTTTTTGGCGGTGTGCGTAATGTTAGCCAATACAGTGTAGTGGTATTAAACAAAGGTGATCGAGATAATCTTGGAGTAGGTGATGTGCTCGCGGTGTTTAGGGTGGGGGAGCGAGTGAGGGATCGCTTGACCAATGAGTTGATACAGTTACCCTCGGAAAAATCCGGTCTTGTTATTATATTTAGAACCTTTGAGAAATTAAGTTTTGCCCTGGTGCTTCGTGCCCAACGCGCAATGAAAGTTTTTGATGAGGTTAAAAACCCGTAATAGGAGTACAGGTAGGGTTTTGTTGCCCATCACTATTTTACTAATAATTATTCACGGTTAGACAAAAAAAACAGCGCACAAACAGCGCTGTTTTTTTATTTCGGTATGTCTTGATTCCCATTACACTGTCGCTTTTTCCTTTCTAAGAAATATAAAATTATACTCAAGGGTAAAACATGCGGGATTCGAGTTTCGGTGCAGCGGCACCAATGGCAGTAAAAGAAATTCAATATTGGTTAGCGCTATGGCGAATTAAAGGCGTTGGCCCGCTCTTTTTCAGGCGTATCCTAAATCGACTGGGTGATCCCACCAAGGTATTTGAGCAGGAGTTGCCGGCACTGGTTCAGCTCGGCTTTTCTGAAGCGGCTTGCACTCAAGTAAAACGCTACGCCAGTGGTGCTGCTGATCCCGTTAGGGTTGGAGTTGAACGAGATCTTGAATGGTTAGCACAAGACAACTGTCATATTTTGACTTGGGATGATCCCTTGTATCCTCCTCTGTTGAAAACAATTCACGACGCCCCGCCTTTGCTTTTTGTCCAAGGGGATCCGGGGTTTTTGCAGGACATACAAGTGGCCATAGTGGGTAGTCGCCATCCTAGTCGTAGTGGAATCGATAACGCCACTGCATTTGCGAGTCATTTATCAGAGTTAGGTATATTACCTACCAGTGGTTTAGCGTTAGGGATTGATGGTGCTGCGCATCAGGCAGCGGTGGATAAGCAGAGCCCCACTATTGCAGTCACCGGCAACGGCTTAGATATTGTCTATCCGAAAAAACATCATCGCCTAACGGAGCAAATTGTAGAGTATGGCGCCATTGTGACTGAGTTTGGTACCGGTGTAGTGCCCCGAGCGTCTCACTTTCCTCGTCGCAATCGGATTATCAGTGGATTGAGTGTAGGTGTACTGGTGGTTGAGGCGGCTTTAAAAAGTGGATCTCTAATCACAGCGCGTATGGCCCTGGAACAGGGGAGGGAGGTGTTTGCTATCCCGGGCTCCATCCACAATCCAATGGCAAAGGGATGCCACGCTCTTATTAGAGACGGAGCCAAATTGGTAGAGACAGCCGAGCATATTTTAGAGGAGGTGCAATCTTTAATTCAGTTCCAGTTATTTGAAAACAGCATTGATAATGGGAAGGTAGTTGCCAAGGAAACTCCCATGGAACAATTACCACTTCTTGCGAACACCCTAGTAGCAGAAAGAATTAATACAAACTCTGTCTTACAGAAGAGCACAGTTGAAAAGGCCACAACTAGTAGTCAAAACCCACTAGCAGGTGATATAGGCGAGAAGGAGTTGCTTATTCTTAATGGCCTTGGTGATGAGCCTACCTCGATTGACCTCTTAGTAGAACGAACCTGCTTAGACAGCAAATGCCTGGCCTCAGTGATAGTGATGTTAGAAATTAAAGGGTACGTGGTTGCGGAGCCAGGGGGCTATAGTTTATCGACCACATGGAAACGAAATTAATTATAGGGCGAGTGGTAATTTTAGATTTCAAGCAGGTCGTCAACTTATGCCACTTTACTTTTATTCGGATTGGCTACAGAAGATCAAACTATTGACTAATGGGGCGAAGAAAAAATTAAAGGGCTTTTCTCGCTGGCTTTTAGTCTATTCGCCAGTTTATTTATATGGCGCTATAGCATTGCCCCTCAATCAGGAAAAGGGACTCCTCCCAGAGTAGTCAAGGGTGGAGATAAGACGATTAAAAAATACGCCGCTGATAGTCCCTTGATGAGAGGTTACATTTTAGGGTCTTCTGTAGATGATTCGGTTCGGGTTGTTCTGCGAATTGATTGAGACAAATTAATTAAAGCCGGTGCGGGGTTGGACTCTGGTCTAATTGTAAGTGGCAGAGAGTAGTCTATTCTCTTCACTATTGAATTGAAATTTCTACAAACATTTTGTGTGCGAGGGAAGAGCCTGAAGCGAATGTACACCTGTTTAAAATGTCTGATTATTGTTAGTGGTTCGGTTTGGTCCTTCTGCGCTAGTGCAGCTGATATCAAAATGAATGGATTCGCCTCAATAGTGGGGGGTAAAACTATTAGTTGGGAGCCACTACTGGGAGGCGAAGAATCCGGTGTTTACGCAGATTTTGCTAATAAGGGATTATATGATAGCCAATTAACTTTCTATCCTGACAGTAACATGGCCCTCCAATTTATCGTAGATATGGAAGAGGGGCTGACAGCTACGGCTCAAATCAACGCGGTGGGTAGTGCGCAATTCGACGCTGAAATAGCCTGGGCTTTTATAAGCTGGAGGGCGAATAGTGAGTTTACTTTTCAGGCAGGTCGCCAACGCATGCCACTTTATTATTTTTCTGACTCCTTAGATGTCGCTTACAGTTATCACTGGATCCGTGGACCGATAGAGGTCTATACCGCTTCCATGGCCAATTATACGGGCATAAGTCTGATTTACGAAACCATCGTGTCTGATGTTCCAGTGCGGCTGCAATGGTATGGCGGAGAATCCTCAGGCTTTAATTTCTTTAGTAATGTAGCGCAATCCTATAAAGAGTTGATGGGCCTCACCCTGGATGCAGGAGGTTTGGGCATAAAAAGGGGTAACGGCTGGTACGTAAGTTCTGGGATTCGTATGGGGGCGTTTACGCCTCATATTACTTATGGGGCATTGACGTTGTTTACTAACATGGGCAATAAAATATGAAGACAGTGGTGTATAAATTAATGATATGCCTTGGCGTGTTTTGGGGTTCGATAGTTATCCCTTTGACGGCCTGGTCTCAGTCGCTTGCGGTTATTGTCAATGTGGGAAATAAAGCAGAGATAAGTCAAAATGATATTAAGTTTATCTATAAAGGACAGCTAAAAGCTTTTGAAAATGGATTTCTGGCCTTACCACTAAACCAGAATAATGATTCAGATATTCGGAAAAATTTTCTGAATAAAGTGGTTAAAGCGACAAAAGCACAATACAGAGAGTATTGGATTAGAAAGATGTTTACAGGAAAAGGGACGCCTCCCAGAGTGGTCAAGGGCGGAGATAAAGTGATTAAAGAATATGTCTCGAACAACCCCTCGATGATTGCCTATATTGCAGCGTCTTCTGTGGACGATTCGGTTCGGGTTGTTTTGCGAATTGATTGAGTCAACTATAGCTAGAGTGGCTGATGTGAGAAAGTTCTCAGGGTTAATTTTAAGTGGCAAAGAGTAGTCTGTTCTCTTCATTAGAGAAGTGTGACTGCTAACAAGTATGTTATGTAGTTTAAAAGGGTGTTGGATCGTATGTATCACTGTTTAAAATATTTCATTATCGTTACTGGCCTGGTTTGGTCCTTCGGGGCTAGTGGAGCCGATGTTAAAATAAATGGATTCGCCTCAATAGTGGGCGGTAAAACTATCAGTCGGGAGCCACTACTGGGAGGCGAAGAATCCGTTGTTTACGCAGATTTTGCTAATAACGGATTATATGATAGCCAATTAACTTTCTATCCTGACAGTAACATGGCCCTTCAATTTATTGTAGATATGGAAGAGGGGTTGACAGCTACTGCTCAAATCAACGCGGTGGGCAGTACGCAATTCGACGCTGAAATAGCTTGGGCTTTTATAAGCTGGAAGGCGAATAGTGAGTTTACTTTTCAGGCAGGTCGCCAACGCATACCACTTTATTATTTTTCCGATTCCTTGGAGGTGGCTTACAGTTATCACTGGATTCGTGGACCCATAGAGATTTACAACGCTTCTATGGCCAATTATACGGGTGTAAAGCTAATTTACGAAACCATCGTGTCTGATGTGCCCGTGCGGTTTCAATGGTATGGCGGAGAATCCTCAGGTTTTAATTTCGTTAGTAATGCGGCGCAAGCATACAAAGATTTGATGGGTATCACCTTGGACGCAGATCATAAAGGATTAGCATTTCGGGCCACCTACGGCCAAGCAAAATACGGACTGGAAGGTGCTACGAGCACATTAAATGGAATCACCTTGGATCAAGGTTTGGATAATGGTGTTGATATCTCCCTAGGCAATGTTGCGTTACGATTGGACCGTTTGGCCTATTTTGTCATGGCTGAATATAGTAATTACTCCTTTGGTGACCCTCAATGGACGGATATAGGAGGTTTCGGTGTAAAAAGGGGCGACGGGTGGTACGTGAGTTCCGGGATTCGTATAGGAGCGTATACGCCACATATTACTTATGGGGCATTGAGATTTTTGTTAGATAGCAGTGCTGCTATTTTTTTGGGTTTAGCTAGTGAAGATCAGACATTGAAGACCAGAGCGATAACAGTTGGTTTACGGTGGGATTTTCATCCCTCGGCAGCGTTCAAGTTTGAGTATTATGATTCTAAAGATAAATCCGATGACTTAGTACTATTGGGTGGCGAAACTTTTACAGTTACAGCGGTTTCTATGGGCATTGATGTTGTCTTTTAACATTGGTAGTAAAATCATGATGAGAACTGTGTCTAAGTTAATGGTATGTATATTGTTGATCTGGGGATCTATGGTAATTCCAGCGGCAGCGGCTAGGTCCCAGTCACTTGCTGTTATTGTTAATGTAGAAAATAAATCTGAAATAAGTCCGAGCGATATTAAGTTTATCTATAAGGGACAACTACAAGCTTTTGAAAATGGTGTAACGGTGTTACCCCTCAATCAGAATAACGATTCAGGTATTCGGCAGAAATTTCTAGGGAAGGTAGTTGAGACGACTACAAACCAGTATAGACAATTCTGGATAAAGAAAATGTTTACAGGAAAAGGTGCCCCTCCCAAAGTAATCAAAGGCGGAGATAAGGAGGTTAAAAAATACGTCTCTGAAAACCCCTCAATGATCGGTTACATTGCAGCGTCTTCTGCAGACGAATCGGTTAGGGTTGTTCTGCGATTCGATTGATCAAAGAGCAACACAATATCTGTCCTATTTTTCATAATTACGGTCATGCCCTGGTTAGCAGCTCGGATTGTCGGGTTGGTTACAGTATATTGTTCACAAACAGCTAGCCTCAGTGATCCACATGCAGTAGCCTGTCTCGTTTTTCAGGTTTCACTCATTAATCTGATCGTATAACAAACAAAAGGGATGATCATGTCTAAACCATTCGTCGCGATTTTAATGGGATCTGATTCTGATCTGCCCAAAGTGCAAAGTGCTATTGATGTATTAAAGAAATTATCAGTGCCCTTGGAGGTGAAAATAACCTCTGCTCACCGCACTCCTGAAGCGACTCATCAATTTGTGACTGATGCCGACAAGCGCGGTTGTGCTGTTTTTATAGCTTGTGCTGGAATGGCCGCTCATTTGGCAGGCGTAGTGGCGTCATTAACTTTGAAACCGGTGATAGGCGTTCCCATTGATGCGGGACCTTTAAATGGTGTGGATGCTCTGCTATCCACTGTTCAAATGCCAGGAGGCATTCCAGTGGCTACATTTGCCATCGGCAAAGCCGGAGCGAAAAATGCGGGTTACTTTGCCGCTCAAATTTTGTCGCTGCAAGATACAGCGTTAGCGTCTCGATTAAAAAGTGATAGAGCAGCCAATGCCCAGTCGGTCATTGCTAAAGATGCGCAACTGCAATCTACATTAAGTGATGCTTAACGAGACTCCACACCGCCGACCCAATCTGGCGAAGCCTCGATATATCAAAGCGAATTTTGTGCTCAGTCGAGGTGGTGTTATCGCTTACCCTACAGAGTCCGTTTACGGTCTGGGTTGTGATCCCTTCGATAAAGTGGCTGTTGCTCGCCTATTAACGATAAAACAGAGACTGGTGGGCAAAGGGCTGATTGTCGTTGCTGCCAATATCGGTCAGTTTTTACCTTGGATCGCCAATCTACCGCCGACTTTAATAGACCGTCTTAATCAGTCTTGGCCAGGGCCTATCACATGGGTGGTGCCGTTAGACTTAATGAGCCAGGCATTTCCTTACGCACCTTTTCCCTACTGGATTACTGGGGATTTTGATTCCGTGGCCCTGAGAGTATCAGATCATCCTATAGTACGGGCATTGTGTGAGGGATATGGGGGACCACTTGTCTCTACCAGCGCTAACTTAGCCGGTTGCCAACCCTTAACTACCGCTATTCACGTGCGTCAAAGATTGGGCAGGTTTATCGATAATATTGTGGTGGGCGCGACGGGAAACAATGAAAAGCCAACCACTATCAAAGACCTTTTGACGGGGAAAATCCTGCGGCAATAATCTAGAATCAGAAAATGTTGGAAGCAAGGATCTAATGGCCAAATCTACGACTGAACTCAAAGATCATTACGTGGTGATGGGTAATCCTATTGAGCACAGTAAATCGCCCATCATACAAATGGCTTTTGCCAAACAATCCCAACAACTGATGGAATACGCCACGCTCTTGGTGCCTATCGAGGGCTT
>JAESQG010000100.1 GCA_016765265.1 Pseudomonadales bacterium
GGCGAAAGTCATATAAACAAACAGAGGAACTGTGAGAAGAGCGTGAGCGATTGACCCCCTTTCTTTATCGTAGATCGCAGGCATTTTTAGGATTTGATAAACGTTAAGTAATGCGACTGATCCAAACCCAAGAATCAGCAGGTAAATAATTTCGATATTCGCCAACACTACATTAGCTGCTAATACGCTTTTCAAATGAGCTGAGCATGACAGCGCACTAAAAATATTGCTTCCCAGTTGCGCTATAATTGAAAATCGGTAATCACGTTTATTCTCTACCGCACGAAACGCGAGATGATGTACCCGATAGGTGGTNATCAGCCCGCCACCAAAGATAAGCAATGCTAAAATAATTCGTTGGCTGTTAAGTGAGAATATTACCAGTTTTGCGATTGACGTCTCTATAGCGCGATAGACTCTAACGGCATCAGTGACTAAGGATTTGTTGGTCTTCGATATTGCATGTTTTTCGCTGCATAAAGTGTTTTGATTTATTAGTGATCGCCTAGTGGCTGCGCGATTGAATTCTGTAGCGAAGAGGTCATCTTCTGCTTCCATCTCACTGGCAGTCTCGAGTACGGAGAGTTGAGATTCAACGTCGACGTTGGGGTCACAAGCGGGGGTAGGGATATCTGCTCTCAATATGCCATATTCAGGCCATATCTTTACGCCATTCTTTAATAATTGGGAGTGAAGGCTTTCAGCTGTGGTGGCAAATATAACAAAAAGAAGTATGGAGAGGATTAAAAGAGAAGGTATCTTGTACTTCACCCCACTTTCTGAAACTGCATCAATAGACATTATTGGTTAACCCCTTATTTTTTTCAAAACCGGACACAAGACCATGGTTAGTTGTTTCTAAATTGAGCAGCTGGAATTCATAACATTGGCCTAAAGACTAAGAGCTGAAGAATAAGTATTTAACGTACAAGGGGCAAGTCTTTAAGACCGCTTTTTGAGCTACAGATTAGATTAAATGTATGAATTTGGTGGGTCCATAAGGTGATAACAAATTGTCAAGGGTGCCAAGCCAGGAATTAGGCGGATATTTTCACGTATAAGATTGAATGTACTGATAATTAGTTGATGTTTAATGTGAATCGCACTACAAGAAGCTTTCTTACATACTAAGCCATTTTTCTAATAAATTTTGCCTCCTCATCGTCACTTATCTACACTTAAATGATGAGTTTAAAGATTTTGATTGAAGGAAGGGGGGTTCTATTTTGTTAATTCGGCCGGAAATAAACAGTGAAGTTTTGAAAAATTTCATTATTCCTCCTCGCCCGGAAGCCTTGGTAGCCGTATCACAAGAAGCTCGCTCTAACGACCCTGATTTATCCGTAATTGTCAAGGCAATATCGGGTGATGTGAGCTTATCTGGTGCATTATTGCAAGTAGTTAACTCACCTTTTTACGGCCTAAGGAGTAAGGTTTCCTCTGTACAGCAAGCCGCTGGTCTACTTGGTATTAACAAAATTGATAAATTGGTAACGAGTGTCTCTCTTCGATCACAGCTGGGAAGCGAGATGGACCTTGGGCGTTTTTGGGATTCTGCGACTGAAATTGCTAATTTGTCAGGACTGCTGGCGGCCAAATTAGTNGGNGTGGATAATGATGAGGCCTATATGCTTGGATTGTTTCACGATTGTGGAATACCGGTATTGATGCAACATTTTTCGGATTACAAGGAAACGCTAAAGGAGTGTAATGATACCGATATCCGGCCTGTCACTAATATTGAGTTCGCCAAATACGAAGTCCACCATGCTTTGTTGGGATATAAATTAGCTAAAGATTGGTTTTTGTCTGAAACTATGTGCGTTGCTATTTTATTTCATCATGATTGTTTAAGCATATTTCAAGATAGCATGGATCGTGAAGGTCCTGTGATTTCATTGTTAGCTGTACTGAAATTGGCTGAGCAAATTAGTTTTGAAATTCGCCGCGAATTAAGGGCCGACTCGCATACAGACTGGGATATATACGGACCGATTATTATTAACTATTTTGGATTGACTGCGGCAGATATTGAAGAAATGAAAGACGATATGAAAGAAAAGTTAGAGCTGTTTTGATTTTTCTTGTTCATAGCGCAAAGCCGCGCCTACAATTGGGCCACTNGAGCCCGTAGTAAGCCAGCGTCTTATCCGACCGGCATCACCTAGAGGCGTTCTTTTACCAAAGGAGTTTAANAATACTAAAGAAACCTGGCGGCCCTGTATTTCAGTTATCATCACCAGGCATCGGCCAGCTTCGTGAATATAGCCTGTTTTCGTGATTGAGATATTCCAGCTATTGCGATGAACCAAAGGGTTCGTATTGCTGTATCCCAGCCGGTAGCGAGGGCTTTTAAAGTTAGCTGTGTAGTTTGGGGTGGTAGAGTATTCTCTTATTTCTCGATATTTAGCGGCAGCGAAAACCATTTTAGCTAAATCAGACGCAGAAGATTGGTTTTGGGGTGATAGCCCACTGGAGTCAACAAAACGCGTTTTATGCATGCCAAGAGATATTGCTTTATCGTTCATAGCCTTAACAAAATTATCGCTACCTCCAGGGTAACTGTGTGCTAAAACAGAAGCCGCAAGGTTCTCAGAGGACATAAGCGCAAGGCGCAGGAGGTCACGCCTTTTCAGTTTCGAATTGAGACGTATTCTGGAGTAGGCATTTTTTTTATTTTTCTGAGCTGTTCGGCTAACCAGTACGTATTCATTAAGAGATTGAGCGGAATCGAGAACCACCATGGCTGTCATTAGCTTGGTAATAGAAGCAATGGGAACTGCAGTCTGTGCGTTTTTAGAGTATAAAATATGTTGGTTATCTAGGTCCCATACCGTGGCGTGAACGGAGCCTAACTGTATCTTTGATAGGTCGGGCTGTGTTGAAACCATCCCTTGGGATGAAAGAGGTGTAGCAGCCTGAGCGCAACAAACGTAGTATACATTTAGTAAAGAAAGTAAAAGAGTTAAATATTTCACCATAAAATCTAAACTCAAACATTAGGTAGTGGATGCGTAAACAGGTACTGGGACAGTTACATTACGACGAATTGCCAGTTGGTTGTAATGCCTGCCAATAACGGGATTACATCATAGCCTCTATTTTATATTATGGCGGGCAAAGTAGTAATTACACGTGACATTGATACCCTAAGAATAAAGAGTGTTTAATAAAGAATTTACTGGATACTGAGCTGTATATGACATATTCTCCTATGGGATTCTGGCGAGTATTGTCTAAATTCGCTATATTACCTCAACTACGGAGTGTTCTTGTACGCGAGGGATTGTGGTTAACCTTTTAACGTAATGGTATTTGCTAGCTGACCACGTATAACCGAAGTTAGGCCGGTCGGTTCATTTGTTTAAAGTTCCCGATTAATTTAAATTGTGTTATAAATTGAGTATATGTTAAGTAGTGGATACTATAAATACTCGCGTCTTGCGGTTTGCACCCACTCCTATGTACCTNATCATAATGTTAATTACGATTAGTTANGATTTAGCTAATCCGAGAGCAATTAATATGGGGCCCTGTTCACTGCTTGGNGAATAAATCATTGNGATTGGAAAGGAATAAGTGTATTCGGAAGGCAAATATGGCNGTGGTTGTCTAAACTGTAAACAGGGTATTAAGTCGAGGCTTGTAATNATTTCGACTATCCGTGTAAAGACTAGCTTGAAATAGGGTGAATCTCTGTAATAATCTGGCCTGTGAATCTTTCAGTGCACTTATCGTTGTGTTGCAGGGCCAAAGAATACGTTCTTAAACTTAGTTAACTTAAGGTATGTTTACTGAGGCAAAGCTATTCAATCCAGTTTAAAAAACAGGTCCAATGATGCTAGTTCTCCAAACAAGTAAAGGTAATTAATAGTGTTGCAAACGACAGTCAAGAAGTGGTTTCGAGATAAAAATTACGGGTTTCTGGACAACGGTGATGGACCTGACATTATGGTCCGCAAGGCCGATTTACAGAATTGTCAATATTTGAGAGTAGGGGTGGCGGTTGAGTTTGAGGTTGGGGCTGAAAAATCAGGGTTAATTGCAAAAAAGGTAAAATTATCGGGCTCCCGAAATAACCAGGATGGCCAGAACCAAAACAACCATAATAATCACCAGAACAATGGCAATAATCACAATAATCGACACAACAATTCAAACGGTCAACGCAATAATAACAACCGACCATTTCGACCTGGCGTGATGACCTGATCCAAGATTTCGTCGAATAAATTCGCATTCGGTCCTTCACTCACTAGTGGTAAATTTTCGACACCCGAATGAGAACCCATCAATATCCAAGCGTACTTATCCAAGCGTAATATGGACGAAACTGTCAGTTTTTTTATTGAAGCCACTAGGATGAGAATTTGTTATCTTGGAAATGCATATGACTATGCCTTAACCTTACTTGTTCGACTGATTCGCGCAGCTAACACCCCGGCCAACAATCCAAACATGTGACCTTCAAAGGACACGCCTGGTTGTGTGGGAAGTACTCCCCAAATCATTCCACCGTATAAACCTATCACCAGCGTAGCAATAACAAGCGAACTCAGATTCCGTTGAAACCAGGCAGAAGCGACACAAAGCCCCCACAAACCAAATATCCAACCACTAGCGCCGATATGGTTCGCTGAACGTGCGAACAGCCATACCCCAGATCCACCCACGATGATGATAAATAAGCTATTAGCAATAAAATACGTTCTACCCTTGGCCAAGCAGACCAAGGACAAAATGAAAAGTGGTATTGAATTGCTAATAATATGCGTAAAGTTTGCATGTAAAAATGGCGAGGAGACTATACCGTAAAGGTGATCTAACTGTCTTGGGATTAAACCATAGCGAGATAGAGAATAGCCTACTGAATAATTTAAAAGGTGGATTCCCCACAACATGCCCAGTAAAAATAGAGGAATAGTGAGGTGTTTTCTAAAGAACTGCATGGAGGGCCCTCACTATTTAATATATTTACGGATTTTTGTACCCATTATGGTAAGAAATCAGCTGAGATTTGTCCAAAGAAAAATTCTCATACTCTTCGTAGGGTGCCTTTATCCTGGCATGAATTCGAAAATGCGCCATTGCGGACTAAACTTGTAGAAAGTAAGTCCTACCTGTGATCAAAACGGGGGGGCTGAAAAAATTCATAGGCCATTTTAGGTATCATTATGGAAAACAAAATAAAAGTCACTAAGCCACTAGTTTTGTTACATGGAGACGAAATGGCACAAGTCGCATTCGAACGGGTGGTCGAGCAGTTTATTTCAAATAAATTAGATATTGAATTAGTCGAAATAGATCTCTCTGCGGAGAATCGATTACTTACCAACGGTAAGGTAATACTTGAATCCATTGAAGCGTTAAGAAATTATGGCGTAGGCATTAAAAATGCGGGTATGACGGTCAATCGTGAACAGCTGGAAGCGCTATTAGCTAAGCATCCATCCATCAATAGGGAATTATTAGATCCGCTAGCGACCAAATCACCTAACGGGGCTATTCGGAAGGGGATTGGCGGTAATATAACTCGAGAAGACATCCCGTTTTACAATATTAAACGACTCAGTCCTGATTGGATCGGGCGGGATATTGAAGTTGACACTATGTCCGGTGGAGGAAATAAACACAGCCACAATGAATTATCAAAAGTGACAGGAATCATTAAAGTTGTCTTTGTTGGTAAGAGTGGCGATCCAGTAGAGTTACATAGACGTCAAATTAGTAAAGGTGACCCGTGGTTGCTGGCGTCAAATGATATCTCAAAAGTAAAAGAGTGGGCCCATCAATTCTTTCAGCGTGCATTAACTGAAAAACGGGATGCATATTTAGGCCTAAAAGATACCGTTATTCCTGGATATGATGGAGTAATGAGAGCGGCGATAGAAGATATTTTTAAAAATGACTATGAGCAAAAATTTCAACAATCGGGATTGCAATATCATTATGAACTGATCGACGCGCAGGCCGCGCGTATCATATCGAATCCGCCTGTTCGCGCGCTGTGGGGTGTGCCTGAAAACACCTCCGGCCGAAAATTATTCAAGCTCGTACAAACGCTTAAAAAATACGGTATTCCTGATCGAGAATGTAGTGTCTCAATTTCACGAATGAGCGCGGGAGGTGGAGATCAATATGGTAGTTTTAATATGCCTGCTGATGAGGACGGCATTCTGAAAGTGATACTTGACGGGGAAGAAAAATGTGCGCGTGTGGTAAGTAAAAACGATCCCATTATTTTCATGGCTAATTCTCACCAAGCAATAAAGGACTGGGTGAGCCAGGTGTTTAGAGATGCCGCTAGTAATGATAAAGAAATTTATTTCGGTCTGAAGCGCGAATACATGGAGTACGATGACGTCTTTAGCACAGTGATTCGTGAAGTAAGGCAGGAGCTTGTGGCGGACAGTACCCAGCCGCCCTCATTTATGATCATGCGCCCTTCCAGCCAGCTTAAAAAAATGATTACTGATCCTCCTCGAAAAGGAATTTACCCGGCATTGAATTTAGACGGTGATATTTTTTCTGATATTGCTGCTGCGCTGGGTGGGAGTTTGGCGACGGCAAGTTCTATTATTGAGAGTAAAGATGGCACGATGCTCTATGAAGCGCCCCATGGAACCGCACATGATCTCTATTTGAAGTATATGGAAACAGATGGAAAAGAGGCTTACTTTAACTCATCTGCTTTGTTGTTTGCAGTAGCGAATGCTTTGGAAACCTTAGGTTTTAGGGACGATAATAAAGCTCTCATCTCATACTCAGCGGCGCTGAAAACTGCCTTGGTGGATACGGTAGGCCGGGGTATTATTACCGGAGACTTAAAGGGAAAAACAACCGACCCAAATAATGAAACCATTGTAGATATGTTTGGGTTTCTAGACGCGGTGGATCGCAGTTTGGAGACTAAATGACGGGATCTTGTCTTAATGTAATCTACACGCCAGAAGATAAAAGGTTAAACCTTAAGTTCGCCAGTTTTTTTAAAAATACCTGTCAATCTCTGGAACAATCAAGCTAGTATTTAGTCACACCAATACCATCATTGGTTTGCGTACAAAAGGAGCAATATTTTGAATAAAAAGACAGTCACTTTATTGATAGGTGCATTCGCTTTATCTGCTGGTATTGGAGTTTACGCGGTTCCAAACCAACCATCCGAGTGGGAAAAATGTGCAGGCATATCAAAAGCGGGAGAAAATGATTGTGGAGCTTTAGATGGATCTCACCCTTGTGGCGGGCAAGCTAAAGTGAACGATTCTGCAAACGAGTGGGTCTATGTGCCAAAAGGCACCTGTGAAAAACTGACAGGTGGTAAGGTTGTTGGCGTTAAACCAGCAAAGAAATAAGATTATAAAGAATGCTCTTTAGACTATTTTTATCACACAAAGCATTAGTGTTTAAAATCTTTTGTTCATAAAAACAGTGGCAGATTAATATAATCTATCACTGTTTTTATGTAAGCTTTATTTCGATGGTTAAAACGAAATGATTGGATATCTAACAATAAGGCAACGAGTTAACAAATGGCTGTTGGTATCATTGTTGATAATGGTAGCTCTTCCTGTCACGTCATTTGCCGAACCCGTTGAACTTCACGCCTGGTCTGACGAGGTGTTTCAAAAGGGCAAAGATGAGAATAAACTTATCCTCTTAGATTTGGTGGCTGATTGGTGTCAGTTTTGTATTAAGATGGAAGAAACCACCTATAAAGATGAGAGCGTCACGAGCACCCTAAATAAGGGCTATCTAGTGGTAAAAGCAGATGAAGCTGATTACCCTGAGCTAGCAGAAAAATATAAAAATGATGGCCGTCCCACCACGGTTATTTTTAACCCTGATGGAACACAGATAATAAAACGAGTGGGTTATATAAAACCCCAATGGATGAATTGGATGCTACAAGCCATCGCTCAAAACCCCACATCTAAAACAGGTCAATTATAGGTCCTATTTTTGGTTTAGCAGCTCCGCCCCGCTGAGTTTATTTTTAGAGTTAACTATGGATAGAAGATTATTTTTGCAACATTCTGTGAGAGCAGCAGTTGGCGGATTTGTTCCCGTTGTTTTTAGCGTCTCATTTGACGCGACTGCCGAACCGGACCCTTTAATTGAATCCAACTCTAAACTCGGGTTATCCAATGCAGACTGGAAAACCCTTGCATCTGCGCAAGAGCATTTATTACCGTCAGAAAAAAATGTACCTGGTGCGAAGGAAGTTTCTGCAACCAAGTATTTTCACTACGTGCTAAATCAACCCGAGCTGGACCCTGAGGAATTAGAATTTCTGGTAAAAGGGGTAACAGAGTTAGCAGAGCTTTCGATTAAAGAGTTTAAAAAACCATTTTTTGAATTGAACAACAATAATAAAGAAAAGGTTTTAAGAGCACTGGAACGGACGGATGACGGGTTTTATTGGTTGCGATCGGTGTTATTTTACTTGTTAGAAGCATTGCTGGGGGATCCTAGTTATGGCGGAAATCCAGAAGGTATTGGGTGGCAGTGGCTTGATATTAAACCTGGGTTTCCACGCCCTACCGGTATTCCTCAGGGCAGGATAGGGTCTGTACCGTGAGCATTGATTTTGATGTTTGTGTTGTGGGTAGTGGAGCAGGTGGATCCCCTGTTGCCTATGAATTATCAAAAGCCGGGTATTCTGTGGTNGTTCTGGAAAAGGGTCCTTGGTTAACGGAAAAAGATTTTTTTAAAGACGAAATTGCAGTGGCGAGACGTAACACCTATATTCCAGACCCGCGTCACGAGTATCACATGGTTGAGACGATCAATCATGAGGGAGAGTGGTCTAAACAATCTAGTAGGCTATCTAATTGGAATTTTTGGAATGGTAGCTTGGTTGGTGGATCCACCAACTTTATGAGCGGATACTTTCATCGCTTAAAACCCATCGATTTTAAATTGAAATCAGAGTTCGGAGATATCGAGGGTGCCAACGTTGCCGATTGGCCCATAGATTATGAGGATCTTGAACCTTATTATACAAAGGTAGAATCGATTGTGGGCGTTTCGGGGCGAGTGGTGAAACATAAATTTCTAGAACCCCGTAGTACTGAGCAGTTTCCACAGCCACCCACCTTTGAACACCCCTTGTCAGAGTGGGTGGATGACGCTTGTACCCGTTTAGGCTACTCGGCATTACCTACCCCCAGAGCGATATTGTCCCAGCCAAAAGGGCAGCGAAAAGCATGCGAGTACAGTGGTTATTGCGGTAGTTATGGCTGTGCAACTGGTGCTAAAGGGAGTGCTAGGGCGGCTCTCTTAGATGATGCAGTGGCTACTGGTCGTTGTGAAATTAGAGCTAATTCCATGGTTACTCGCCTTAATAGCAACAACAAAGGAGAGGTTGTTAATGTCGAGTATAGAACGGGTTCAGGTGTAATCCGGCACCTCAATGCCAGGATTTATGTGGTGGCTTGTCAAGCGATAGAAACTGCACGATTACTNCTAATGTCAAAGGGAGAAAAATACNCTAGAGGTTTAGCAAATAGTAGCGGATTGGTGGGCAAAAACTTGATTTTCGCTGGAGGTGGAGCAGGTTCTGGGCACTTTTCTTTAGACAAATTCAATGTTGATGAAATTGAGCAACTCAAGGTTCAAGGACCTTTTATAAACCGTGCTCTTCAAGACTGGTATGTTATTGATGAACCCATGTTTGGCGGCAAAGTTAAAGGGGGCACCATAGATATTGTTCATCGGCACCCAGCACCCATAGCCAGAGCAACTCGCCAAATCCAATCTCGAGAAGGGTTGATTTGGGGTAAACAATTGAAAAGAAATCTAGAACGACATTTTACAGAAAGCAAATATATCAAAATTGAAGCTTTTTGTGATTGGCTGCCCACAGACGATTGCTATGTTGAGTTGGATTCTAGCGCTACGGATCAGTGGGGGTTGCCTGTCGGGAAAATAAGAGTAGCACCTCATGACCAGAATTTAAAAGTGGGTTGGTTTTTAGCGAACAAGGGAGCAGAGGTCTTAAGAGAAATGGGTGCTGAAGATGTGATTGCTTTTGCCTCAGGATCGCCTCCCACCAATTTAATGGCTGGCACTTGTCGGTTTGGTGATAATCCAAATGAATCAGTTCTCGATGCTGACTGTAAGGCCCACGATGTTGAAAATCTCTACGTGACAGATGGAAGTTTT
Organism: Pseudomonadales bacterium; assembly: GCA_016765265.1. GTDB lineage: Bacteria > Pseudomonadota > Gammaproteobacteria > Pseudomonadales > DC-out160 > DC-out160. The sequence continues at coordinate 10,165 of JAESQG010000100.1, forward strand.
ATGCCTACAGGGGGCAGTGCCCCGTACACCTTTACCATTTATGCCAATGCATTTCGCGTCGCCGATAAAATTATTGCTCGTTTGGGNGGCTAAGGTAATCTATAACCATAATCAACTATTACTTTCTTAGCGGCCTCACTTTGTAAGTAATTTAGCAAATCGATGGCAGCATTATTTTTTCTCCCGGGTAACAACAAGACAGCGTCTTGGCGAATGGGAGAGTGGCGGTTGCCAGGGACAATCCAGGCGGACCCTGCTCGCAGAGTTCCGCCCACTACTAGCTGTGATAGAGATACTAGCCCAAGGTCAGCACTACCGATCCAGACGAGTTGAAAGGTTTGGGATATATTGTCGCCTCGGATCAACTTAGGATACACCGCATCGTATAGGTTGAGTGACTTTAAAACCTGCTCTGCTGCGGCCCCGTAAGGAGCTATCTTAGGATTAGCAATAGCTAGCCGATTAAAAGATAGGCTTTTTAATATGGCAAGATCTTCATTTACTAGCGTGGGATTGCGAGACCATAAGACCAAGGTGCCGATCGCATATGTAAAACGACTAGTCGGCACGATTAAAGCTTCTTTCTCTAAGGCTCTTGGTTTGGCGACATCACCGGAAAGAAAAAGATGGAATGGAGCATGGTTTCTTATTTGGGCGTACAGCTTGCCTGAAGAACTAAAAGCTAGTGTAACCTTATGCCCTGTTTTCTTTTCAAAATCAGTGACAATTGTTTTCATAGGGGCGGTGAAATTTGATGCAACCGCCACTAAGATGGTTCTTCCCGTAGTTTGCTCATGTGCTGAAGGTTCATGCTCATAAGCTAAGAGTTTTTGAGACATGGCCAAAAGAACACATAGTAGGAGGCTCATTATGGTGTGTGTTATTAGGTGCTGGTGGTCACTATGTGTTTTCAATTATTAACTTCACATTAAATTTTATAAATGAATCGAAATTTAGCGTTTAATTTGAGCTGGCTTTTGACGATCATAGCACCTCCAAGAATTCATGTATTTATGATCTGGCCGTGGTGAGTTCGGGCCTTCGACGGGCTTGCATGGAACAGCTTAGGTCCACCTGCTGGTCGTTAGACCGACGTTAGCCCGACATTATTAGTTTCTCTAGTTTATCCACAACAAAGCTAGTCATCGCCTTCATTTAAATCAATTGTTACTAAAAGCTAACAATCATTTTGGTCAATATAAGCTATGTGGGGTTTAAATATACAGCCTCTTTCAGTATATTTGTTAGGCGTTATTTTCTGCTTATTTTACGCTTAATATTTCTATTTACCTATAATATACAATAGGATANATAATATATTTAAGATATTACTTTATATTATAATTTCACACATATTGTCGTTATTGCACAATAAATTGGCGTTTAATTGATTGTGTCTAAGATACGAATAAATACTGTTGACCGTCTTAATAAACATGTTAGATTGTCGCCACAACTAAAATAAATGTATACGAGGTAACGTAATGTTGAGTAGTACCAGAGATATGACCCCTCCGTGGAAGCTTATTATTTCGGTTTTTACAGCAATAATGTCGGTCTTCATTGTCTATCGGATTTATCAGCATAAAATGGCCTTTACTGTTGGTCTTGACTACTTCGAGCCAGAGTTTCAAATTTATTGGATGAATTTACTTTATATACAACTTACAGTTCTTTGCATTGGTGGTACTGCTTTGTTGGCCTGGATATGGTTTACGAGGGAGAAAGAACTTGTACTTGAAATTTCCAGAGAAGAAGAAGTCTTTAGATATTTTAAACTATTAGGCCTATTTACTGTTTTTGCAGTGATTACTTGGGTTTCAGCTAGCCTGTATACTGAAGCTGATGCAGCTTGGCATCAGGTCACGGTAAGGGACACGGACTTTACGCCAACTCACATACCGCTATTTTATTTTGGTATCCCTGTGATGATTATTTTCGGTTTTGCACTGTTCACATGGGGCCATACCCGTCTCCCTGATTTTTATCACCGTATTTCTCTACCATTTGCCATAGCGATCGGTGGTCCACTACTCATAATGCCAAATCTTGGCTACAACGAATGGGGCCATACATTTTTTTATGCAGAGGAGTTATTTGCAGCTCCAATCCATTGGGGATTTGTTGTACTGGGCTGGGCAATCTTCTTTGTAGGAGGATTCATTTTACAAATGCTTCGCCGATTAGATGTATTGATAAACGGCACTGACGAGGAAGCAAAAGCCGACCTAGTAGCTCAACCATCTTGAAAGTCTCCGATATAAAACCTATATGAGTGCTCTATTTATATAGGTTTTTTTACGAATTCATTAGCTGTTGAAATAAGCGGACTGGTGTTTCGACCAAAATACAAATTCTACAATAGTCACAAGCCCGTCTTGAAGGAATGGTTATGTCCGAAAAATTTACTGCCGCACAAAAACACGAGTTATATAAGTATATCGATATATTGATTGTGCCGGTGATCGTTTTATTATTCATGGGTATTTTTAGTTTTCACTTCGCGCTCACAGTTGGGGATTGGGATTACTGGATCGACTGGCGCGATAGGCGTTGGTGGCCGTTGCTTACCCCCCTTTCTTTGATTGTATTGCCTGGAGTGTTCGGGTACTTATTGTGGAGTATGTTCCGTCTGCCATTAGCGGGTACGGTTTCTATTATGGGTTTNACTGTAGCGGCGTGGATAAGTCGATATCTAAATTTTGAGGTTTTTGCCGGTTTTCCGCTAAATATGGTAGCGCCTTCAACTTACATTGCCTTAGGTTTAATCCTCGATACCACTTTATTGCTTTCGCGTAGCTTTATAATTACGGGTGCATTTGGTGGATTCTTTTTCGGCCTGCTAGTTTACCCGTTAAATTGGCCTTTATTGGCTCAATTTCATTTGCCTATAGAGCTACACGGTACGCTCGTAACGGTAGCCGACACCTTGGGCTACGAGTATATAAGAACTGCACTTCCAGAGTACGTGCGTATCATCGAACGCTCTACGCTACGCACTTTTGGTGAAGCGGTAACACCACTAACGGCATTCTTCGCTGCATTTTTGACGATTTTATTCTATTACTTTTGGGTGTGGATCGGTGCTTTAGTATCGAAGCCTACATGGGTCAAACGTCTCGTATAGCATTAGATCCATCCGTGTATTTCCGTATAAAATATAGTAACTGCACTAGAGTAGAAGTATTATGAATAGAAGTATTTATTTGTCCGTTTGGCAACTGGTTTTTTTCCTGTGTTTGTTTAACTCTTATGAAGTTAGTGCTCATGGTGAGCGAGCGCAACAACCAGGTCTAAGAATGCGAACGATTCAGTTCTTTGATTTCGAAATCTATCCGACCGATGTTAAAATTAATGACATTGTTACCGTCAAAGGAAAATTTATCCCATCTGAATATTGGCCAGATCACATGGCGAGTTCAAAAGATATTGCTTTTCTTAACATCGGTGTTCCTGGACCGGCGTTTGTTCGTCTAGAATCAAGAGTTAACGGTGTTCCGATGATTCGCTCTACCTCCTTTATGGAAGGAGAGCTATATGAATATGAAATAAAACTAAAAGCCAGAAAGGTGGGTGAATATCACGTGCACCCCGTTGTTAGCGTAAAGGATGCTGGGCCCATTATTGGTGGGGGGCTTTGGGTGACGGTTGAGAAAGGCGATGTACCTTTTGAAAATCATATAACGACTTTGTTTGGTGAGGACATAGACCTTGAAACGGTTGGATTAGATAACATTATCTTTTGGTCGGTGCTGTGGATCGTGATAGGGCTAGCTTGGTTTGGGTATTGGTTACTAAAATGTCCAATGATTATGTCGCGATATATTACGGTTCGGGATCTTGGTGAAAAGGCGGATGAAATTATTACGCGCAAAGATCAAATCGCTGGTGTTGTGTTTTTATCACTCACCTTTAGCGTAATTGCTTATGGCTATATGTGGGCTGAGGATAAGTACCCTGTTACTACACCATTACAAACGGGTCTTGTGGACGTACCTTTGCTTGATTGGAAAAAGAATGCCGTCGATATCAAGCTTGTGGAAGCAAAATATCGTATTCCCGGTCGATCATTCAGAGTGGAGTTAGAGGTGACTAATACATTAGACACAAATGTACGGTTAGCTGAATTTGTAACCGCGAATTTGCGATTTGGAAACCCTAAAGTGCGACGACTTAAGCCTAGGGATAAGCATGATTTGATTGCAGTTACTGGATTAGTAGTGGAAGACGACTTGTTATTGCCGGGGAAATCACGAAAGCTAGTGTTTGAAGCAAATGATGCTTTGTGGGAAACTTATCGTTTAACATCGCTTATCTTTGACCCTGATAGTCGTTTTGCAGGCGTGCTATTTTTTGAGGATGATGAGGGCCAGCGTTATCCTGTAGAGATAGGCGGTTCAATGTTGCCGGTATTTATCGAATGATACGTATTCTTTCTTTTATAATTCTCCTAATGCCATCATTAGTGTTCGCACACGGAGGTGTCAGCATTGAGGATGATGTGTGTATTATTAGGCTTAATAATTATAAAGCACATTTTACAGGCTATATGCCCGAACAACGAGGTGTGCGAGAGTTTTGTGAATCTTTCCCTGTTACCGGCAGGGCCATTATCGCAATAGACTTTATTAGTGGCGAGCTGCGTGAACAGCGTATAAAGTTTGAAGTGGCAAGAGATTTTACCGGCAAGGGATCGAAAGTGACGGCCAGTGACTTACAAGGGGCCAGTAAGACTCTTTATAAGGAGGCATTGATACATAGCGAGTCCGCTGCATTTAGGGACACAGGTACTATTAATTTCTCGGTGGATTTGAATGAAAAAGGTTGGTATATCGGGGTCATGAAAATCGTATCCGATGATGGTGTTGTCGGCGAAAGTGTATTTCCATTCAACGTAGCGCCTTCCACCACCTGGCGTTTTTTACTAATTATACCCGGTGTGTTAATTTTAGTGATTGGTTTGCTTTGGGTGTCAGGTACTTTAAAACGTTAAATTAGAGACAANCGGATGAGATATTTGTACTCGATATTGATTGCAGTGTTGGCGATTGGATTATCTCTGTTTTTGCTGCCATATGAGTGGCTAGACCCTGATTTACGTAAGATTCGAGTTGATTTGTTAGGACCTCCTTCCTGGAGTGAATTTGAGGGGGGGGTGACTGAAACGCAANTAAAGCAAGATCTATTTCCTGTCTGTGATATTACAAAGAAAAGTGATCGAAGAGAGCGCACTGTAGAGGGNATCACAATTGCGGAATCTAAAGTGTGCGAGCCGGATTCACCCTGGTTAGTTGCAGCCTCTGTGATGGGCACTAATAACGTTTCTCATGCCACTCTAATGCGTAGTGGATTAGCGTCCGATGCAGTGTGGAAGGGCAGTGATTTAGATAATGACGGCGACCCTGATGTCATCAAGATCATTCTTGAAGTCATAGAATTAAATGGATTTAATTCAGATACGGGAGCTACTACGGTCACCTATGACATCGCGCCAGGTGTCAGTCCAACGGCTTGGATTTTTGCGCCTAAAACCTTAGGTATGTCCACGGAATCTTTTGATTCAGATAAGGCAACACCATTAATGAGATTACCTGCTCCCGTTCTGCGCGTAGAGCAAGGTGACGTCGTCCATATAACTTTAGAAAATACCCATTTCTTGCCTCATACGATACATTTTCATGGTGTCGATCATCCCTTTTTGAAAGAAGATGGATCAGGCAATGACGGTGTGCCTTTCACCAGTGAAAAACCGGTGCAGCCCACTCAGAGCAGAACCTATTCTTTTACTCCTCGCCAGGCAGGCACTTATTTCTATCACTGCCATGTACACCCTGATGCCCACATTGTTGCTGGATTACAAGGGATGATCGTTGTTGAGCCTAAAGCGCCCAATAATCGAGTGCAGTCCTTGAATGTAGGAGGGGGGCATGTACGGTACTCCTCTGTAACAGTTAAAGAACATTTCGATAACGAATTCGATCTTCACTACCAAGATATGGACAGGGAACTATCGGAGCGTATGCGTTTTTCCAATGATCCTGAAAAGATACTGAAGGCGGTCAATATTGATTATGATGTTGGCACTGCTAATATGGAATATTATCTTTTAAACGGTAAGTCCTTTCCTTATACATTTCGCGAATCAATTGTTTTTATTGATGAAGATGAAAAAGCCTTGTTACGGGTATTAAATGGTGGGTCGCAAAGTATTTCTCTTCATACCCACGGACATAAAACAAAAATTATTGCCGCCGATGGTGTACCACTTCGTGAATCTCAGCAACAGTATCGCGATGTACATCATGTAGCGCCGGCACAGCGAGTGGATCTAGAGTTAGATGCTACCAATGATGGTCTTCGCAGTTATGGTGCTGGGACATGGATTTTTCATGACCATTTTGAGAGGGGCGTTACCACTGCAGGTATTTCTCCAGGTGGTAACCTTTCTGCCATAGTTTATAAAGACTATTTAGATGAAAAATACTGGCCTGTTACCTTCGGAGTAGGGTGGAATAAATATTTTGATCCAGAGTATTATCAAAATAAAGACAGAATTGATTTGAGCGGAGGTTCTTTGAAATCCTTTTTCCGCAATCTTGAAGACGAGGATGTTGTCCTAATTTATTTAGTATTTGGTTTTATAGTGGCATTTGTTCTTGGCGCTGTTTTTTACAGAAGGCTAAANCAATGAAATATTTTAAAAATCACCTAACCAGAGCTGTTTTCATTGTCGGTACTGTGGCGCTAATGACGGTAATGATTCAGCCAGCTCATAGCAAAAATGAAATGTCAATGTCAATGGATATGGATATGGCGGACAGTCATTCACACCATGGTATGACCATGGATTCCAATGGCATGGTGATGAATGAAAACAGTACCAATATACCATTGGGGTGCGAAGAGTTAATGGAGTCCGCAAGCTTTCATGTGATTGCCGATAGTCAGGCAGTGGAAAAAGTGGCGGGTACTACGTTTTCGTTTTTCCCTAGAATTTTTAATGTTAAGCCGTGCACTAAAATTACCGTTACGTTTGAAAANAAGGATGAGGTTAGGCATCAATGGATGGTTCATGGATTGCCTCGGTTTATGTATAACGGTGGCATGTTTCATCTGGAGGCTTACGGCGGTAAAACGGTTGTAGGCACCTTTATTGTCCCTTTTGATGATAAAACCTATCTTATTCATTGTGACATTTCCCAACATATGCAGAAGGGCATGAAAGGAATGCTGACTGTTGGAAAAGGAAGCGGAGTTATTTCGGGTATCCCAGGATCAACTGGCTATTTTTACACCGGAAAGACTGGGTTTGTCAGTGAACTTGGTGTGGTTGTTTGTTTTGTTGTCTTTGTATCATTGCTGTTTTTTGCGCTGAAACACCGTCGTGACTGATGTATAAAAACTCTCTGTATGTGCAAGCGGGGTGAATTCTCGATATACTGTGCCCCCTCTATAATCCGTCGGTTAGTTTGCTAAAGAACTAGCCTTTTCCAAGCACAAGCAGATGAGATCAAAAAATGAACTATTCCGATTATGAACATTTATTATTCGAACACCATGATAATGGTGTGCTCGTCATCACCCTAAATCGTCCAGAGGTTATGAATGCTACTAATGGTCGAATGCATTGGGAACTGACTCAAGTATGGGACACCGTTGCTAAGGACGATGAAACTAATGTAGTGGTGGTGACAGGTGCAGGTAAAGCATTTTCAGCCGGCGGTGATTTGAATTGGGTGAAAAGTGTGGTGGGCAAGCCCGAAGGTATTCGAATGATCCAAAAGGAAGCGTCAGATTTGGTTTATAACCTTCTGGCGTTGGAGAAGCCCGTAATTTCGGCGATAAATGGTGTTGCTGTAGGTGCTGGTTTAGCGGTGGCGTTAATGGCTGATATCAGCATTATGTCAGAAACAGCAAAATTTACTGATGGCCACGTTAAACTGGGAGTGGGTGCAGGAGATCACGCAGCGATTATTTGGCCCATACTTTGCGGTATGGCAAAAGCTAAGTACTATCTTATGACTGCCGAGTTTATCGATGGCAAAGAAGCCGATCGCGTTGGATTGGTTAGCATGAGTTTACCTAAAGACGAAGTGCTGCCGAAGGCCATGGAAATCGCCAATAACCTAGCAGCGGGTAGTCAACATGCTATTCGCGGTACCAAGACCACATTGAATGGATGGATGCAGATGGCATCTCCGATATTTGATAATTCACTACGCATGGAAATGCTTTGCTTTCTAGGAGAAGATGCTGCCGAGGGCGTCGCTGCTGTGAATGAGAAGCGGACTCCTAACTTCCCTTCATCCAAAGTTGGCGGTAAGTAAATGTGATTAAGTCCGTAATCACATTTCTACGATGGGGTTACGGATTTACTAGATGGGGTTACGGATTTACTAAATAATGTTGTGGGTTTTCTCAAACTTGTAATATTTCTAATCTTTAAGCTGAACAAGTTCATGCCTCGAAACTATTTCATCTTTAATATATCCTGTTTGTGTTTGTGAACTTACATTTGCATAGTCTTTAAATAAGTAACGAGTCTCTAAATAATTAACAAGTCTCTAAGTGATCCTAAAACCTCTAATGAATGAAGCTTATCGATACAGCCAGCTGTCATCCTATTTTGTTGTACCGCTATTGATAGTAATGTCCACCTCGGTTGCACTTAAGTTGGGTTAACTGATGGGTNTCCTTCTACAATGAATGGGAAGCGATTCCTCTCGCTAGATTCGAGTACTCTGAGTGCCCTCAGTATTTTCCAATTAACAAATGAGTCTGAAACAGGCAACTTAGTTATGCTCGTTTTTTGTCCTGTTCAAAGATTAGGTTAAACAACTTTTCTCGCTCAGTTTTCAATATTTGAGCCGCTTTATTATCACTTACTTTGTTAGCAAGCTCATCCAGTTTCTCAAAGGACACGCCAGATTTCAAACATTTTTCCGAATCGTGAAGTGACTTTAATTTTTCATACGGTGTCATCATGCTTTCATAGGGGTAAGCTTTTCGTTGTTTGCCTTTATCATCTATTTTTATTTCAGGAAAAAAACAGGGACGGTGATAATTGATATACGGAAAAAGATAATCCAAACTAAACTGATTCATCTCTTGTGCCCATCTTTGTTCAATATGCTGATACCCAAATTGTTTTCGGACAATAGAAGCATTTTTGCTTTCAACTTGCGCATTGTCATTCGTTTGGCGAGAGCGAGATTTAGTAAACTCAATTAAGTTTTTTTCTAATAATTTTGAGACTGTTTTGTTAATATATTCTGAACCGTTATCTGAATGAAATCCTTTTATTTCAAATGGAAAGGAATCTAAGATTTGTTCGAGTATGGGTATGAGAAAACGTTCACTGATTTTTTCAACTGAGCATACCACCTCAAACTGGGTTACTTCATCTACCGCATTGATATGATAGACGCCTTTATGCTTGTCTAAATCGCCTTGATGCACTGTATCAATCCGGATATAGCCAGGTTGTCCATTCGGCTGAGGTTTTCGTCGATCACCAATAGCCACTTTTCTTGCTTGAGTTTTTGTAAAGTTTCGTCGTTGTCTTTGATAACCGGTAGAGGCCCTTAGATTATACAAATGTGATACGGATATTGTCGCTAAGTTTTGGTATTCTAGTTCATCAAAAATGTGATAGGCACGCTCACAAATCTTTTTAATGGCATGTCCACACGGCGTATCATGTTGCTCATCTGTTTTTGCTAATAAGCGAATATCTTTTTCTTTATATTGACGAGAAAACCCGTGGCTGCGACAGGGCTCCCATTTGATTCGACCGGTTTTTTTATATTGAGAAATGAGTCGTGTGAGTTGCTGGCGAGAATACCCAGTGATCTTTATTAGAAAGCGAATAATTATGCCTTTATCATTTTTTACGCAAGTCATATATTGAAACCTGACCAGTATCTTTTGTATAAACCGATACCGTTCAGACTTGTTGCCTAACACAGAAAAGGCGATAGCTTGATTGCCTTGAAGGAAATCCTCTAGGGATTTTATCGTGGTTAATTTATCTACATTCATGATCGTTTCCATCTATGGATCATGAACAGGAATTGAGCTCATTTCACCTTTTAAGACTCATTTCGTATTAGAAACAAGGGTATACTTCAGACTCATTTGGTATTGGACAAGTCTGTACATGTTAAAATCTTGATCCTGCTATATGATGAAAAGGGGCAAGATTCATGCAATATTTTGTCAGAGTAAATCTGCTTAGGCGTAAGTAAAACGGATCAAAATTTATAGCTTTGCTGCACACCTTACTTCACAAGGAGATTGAATTGAGTCGAGATAAACTATTGCACCCCAAATTGGAGCCGAGCCTTAAAATGTTACCAGCAGGCTGCCACATCCATTTATTGACGCGACATTCTATACGGGAGAAGGCTGCGAGCAAGCGGGTCAGCTATAAATTGCCACTGACAAAAGAGGGGGTATTGTTAGCAGAACAGTGGGGCGAATTGTTAACTTGGCCGGTGGAATCATTTTATAGCAGTGCAGTGGGCCGGTGTGTTGATACGGCTAAGGCGATGGCTAGGGGCCAGTTAACTGAAGGATCACTGGTTGACGCCAAATCAATCAATACGGAAGATATCTTAATGGAACCAGGGAGCTATGTGAGCGACATGGCACTTGCAGGCCCGATTTTTAATAGAATTGGGCCCTTAAGATTTGCTAGCCAGCATCTGTCTGAAGAAATAACAGCGGGAGTAGTGTCCCCGCAAGCGGGAGCGAAACGGTTTTTCGAGTATTTTCAAGCTAAAACTGGATCAGTTAATACTCTGTCAGTGCACGTAACTCATGATACTATTCTGGCCGCGCTCGTTTATCATCTTCTTGAAGTATCTGAGATCTCAGAAGATCATTGGCCCTGGATGATGGAAGGGCTTTTTATCTGGTTTGACCAAGGTTTTGTTAACTGGGTTTGGAGGGGAGGGCACCATCGGCGAGCATTGTCATAGGACTCTGGCCCAAACTATTCGTGGTTGTTCTTTATTTTGTTTATTTACTTGGAATGTATATGACCCTTGCGCTGGATATTAAGCAACTTAGTAAAACCTATGCCAGCGGATTTCAGGCATTAAAAGAAATAGATTTGGAGGTGCGGCAGGGAGATTTTTTTGCGTTACTGGGCCCTAACGGTGCAGGCAAGTCTACTACCATAGGTATAATCTGTTCTCTCGTTAACAAGACTAGCGGCAAAGTGAAAATTTTTGGTGTTGATATCGACAAGGATTTCCCCGCAGCTAAGCAGTTTATTGGAGTTGTGCCCCAGGAATTNAATTTTAATCAATTTGAAAAAGTNTTTGATATTGTCGTTACCCAGGCTGGCTATTATGGCATTGAAGNGGCAGTAGCAAAACAGAGAACAGAAAAATATCTTAAGTTGTTNGATCTCTGGGAGAAAAGAAATGAACGTTCTNGAATGCTNTCTGGAGGNATGAAGAGACGNTTAATGATTGCTAGAGCACTTATTCACGAACCTAAATTATTGATTTTGGATGAACCCACTGCTGGTGTTGATATCGAAATGCGGCGTTCGATGTGGGATTTCATGACACAACTGAATGAAAGTGGTACGACGATAATTCTAACTACGCACTATCTGGAAGAAGCCGAAAGTTTGTGTCGTAATATCGCCATTATCGATAATGGGAGGATAGTTCAAAATACGGATATGCGGTCGTTATTGGCTGAATTGGAGGTACAAACTTATATTTTAGATCTTAACAATAAGCTAGAAACAGCACCGGAGCTAAATGGCTTTGATCTGGTGCGAGTGGACGATCATACCTTAGAGGTCAATGTAAAAAGAGACCAGACTTTAAATAGTCTGTTTGATCAGTTGACCATGGCTAATATTACGGTCAAAAGTATTCGTAACAAGGCAAATAGATTGGAAGAAATGTTTGTACGCCTCACTGAAAAAAATGACTAGAGNCCTTCGTTAACCNCCCATTCTATTTTTTGGAAATATGAGCATGCTGTTTCAACGCAATTTAATCGCATTTAGGACGATAGTGAATAAAGAGATTCGTCGTTTTATGCGTATCTGGGTTCAAACGTTAATTCCTCCCGTTATCACCATGGGGCTTTACTTCGTTATATTCGGTAATTTGATAGGGTCTCGAATTGGCACTATGGGGGGATTTAATTATATGCAATATATCATCCCTGGATTAATTATGATGTCTGTCATAACTAACTCCTATTCCAACGTGGTATCTTCGTTCTATAGCACTAAATTTCAACGGAGCATTGAAGAGCTGTTGGTATCTCCCATCTCGAATTATGTGATATTAGGGGGATATGTGGTCGGTGGGATGACTAGGGGAATGGCGGTGGGGTTTATTGTGACGTTGATGTCCCTATTCTTCAGTGAATTGCCTGTATCAAATATAGCTATTACGTTGTTGGTGGTGATAATGACTGCAATGTTATTTTCGATTTGCGGTTTTATTAACGCCGTGTACGCCAAAAGTTTTGATGACATATCTATAATCCCTACATTTGTTTTAACGCCTTTAACCTATTTGGGGGGTGTGTTTTATTCAATCGACTTGTTACCGCCTTTTTGGCAAACTGTCTCATTGATTAATCCAATTATGTATATGGTAAACGCTTTTCGTTACGGCATACTTGGGGTTAGCGATGTTGATATTTTGATTGCCATACCTATGATTGGATTATTTACAGCGGTGNTATTTTCTTACGCGTTATGGNTGCTTAATCGTGGTGTGGGGATTAGGGAATAGGGGGCCGATAAAGTCTTATTCTTGTGGGAACCATTGGTCCNACTTATTCAACATTGTTTTTATTTCTACTGGTTTGTTGATGAAGTCGTCCATGCCAACACTTCGAGCATGAGTTTTATGTTCTTCCAGTATGTGTGCGCTTAGGGCCATGATGATCGTCTTATCATAGTTATGTTTTTTCTCTAGTCGTCTAATTTCTGTTGTGGCATCAAAACCGTCTAGTTCAGGCATATCACAGTCCATAAAAATGAGATCGAGTATGCCTTTACTTTTCTTATACACANCCACAGCTTGAACTCCATTTTCAGCATACTGGGCAATTACGCCTAATTTTTTCATCATGCCTTTAACTACCATCTGGTTTACTTTATTGTCTTCAGCTACAAGGATATTAAGGTGACTGTAATCTTTGATTTTAAAATCCTGTGGTGTTTCCGGTTCGATGGTAGCGCCTGCGGCTTTTGCTAGAGATGTACGCAGTTGTCGCGAAGATATCGGTTTGCCAAGTGCAAATTCGATACCTAATTCGCTCAGAATTGTCTGTTCAGGTAGTATTCGCAATGAGGACATAAGCACAATTTTAACTTGCTGATGTGCAGGGTTTCTTTTAATAGTTTTCGCTAATTCTAGCCCGCTCATTTCAGGTAGATTGAGATTCAGCATTGCGATGTCGTAGGGGGTATTGTTCTTGATTGCAGAGTCTATTTTTTTTAGTGCCGCGCTAGGCGTAGAACTAACGGTAACATTCATGCCCCAGGAGGTGGCTTGTTCTCTGATTATTTGGCACAGGGTATGGTGCTGGTCGATGACAAGCAGATTGAGGCCATCCAATTCTCTCGTTTGAACTGGAAGGACGAGCGCGTTCTGANCGGGAATTTCAAATTGTGCAGTGAACCAAAAACAGGAACCTTTACCCACTGTACTTTTAACACCGATTGCACCATTCATTAGCTCCGCTAGTTGTTTGCTTATGGATAATCCTATTCCCGTTCCGCCAAAATGTCTAAAAATATGGTTGTGGACTTCCTCTGGAATACCAACACCGGTATCTTCAATCTCAAACCGGATGATTGCGATGTCCCTTGATCCTTGGTTGGTTGAATATGCGCGAACAACGACTTCTCCTTCATCTGTGAATTTAAAGGCGTTACCTAATAAGTTGATAATGATTTGTCTTAATCGAACGGGGTCGCCTATTAATAAAGTGGGTGTTCCTGGATGTATGCTGCTGAGAAGAGATACTTGTTTCTCTTCTGATTTGAATGAAAAGATAGCGATACATTCGTCCATTAGGTTTTCTAGATCGAAGGAAATGTTATCCAATGATAAATCCCCCCGCTTCGATTTTTGAATGATCAAGAATGTCGTTTAACACTCTAAGAAGTGCTTGCCCTGATCCGTAGATAACTTCAAGATAGTGTTGTTGTGTTTTATCTAACNCTGTGCCCTTAAGTAGTTCAGCCATTCCAAGAACACCATTCATGGGAGTGCGAATTTCGTGGCTCATTTTAGCGAGAAAATCTGATTTAGCCTTTTGTTCAGCGTGAGCCATGATTGCCTTTTTCTCCGAGCAGTGTTTATTTTCGCTGAGAATATTGATTAGACTGACTAGACCAAATGATAGCATTAACATTATGGAGTCACGCCCAAGGAACTTAAACCCCATGCTATAGGCAGTGACTGAGACCGAGCCAACCAGTAGCAGTGCCAGCATGAAATAGCTGTATCTTGATAATCGTGTCATGCTAAATCGAATCGCGTTAAAGGCAAGTAGGCTGAATACAATGCAGAAATAGAGACCGTTCCAAAGTGCATTGTTATTGTGGATTAGTGCATCGTTATTGTGGATTAAGGTCTGATCGACGGTTTGAAAGATCTCGTTATTTGTCGCGGCGGAAAGAAAGTTTGAATGAAAAAATAGCAAGCACAGTACAATACAGTACTTAAACACGATTAAGATGTCTCTGTATTGATAGTGGGCTATGTAATGGACTGGTTTGTACCGGGTCATATGTCGTTAGGTAATATCCGCTTTAGGTCTTATACATTCAGAGTAGCACTAAGCATTGGATTTAAATTTTTAGACAAATCGACTACCAAGGCTAGATATAAAAATATAAGGTATACTTGTTTATTACTCCTGATCTCTAGCATGGTTTTCTCATGGGCAATACCTTATCCGAATCTCCGCTAGGCAAAACGCCTAATTATGAAGAGGTTTACAATCCTTCCTTGCTTTTCGCTATCCCGAGAGAGCAGGGCCGAACCGAATTGAACCTTGATAATGGTGAGTTGCCATTTCGAGGAATGGATATCTGGAATGCTTATGAAATGTCATGGCTTAACCCTCAAGGAAAGCCATTAGTGGGTATTTGTGAATTACAGATTCCTTGTGATTCTCCTAGCATAATAGAATCCAAATCGCTTAAATTGTATTTTGGTTCCTTTAATCAAACTCAATTCAATACTCAAGAAGAGGTCATTAGGACAATTGAATCAGATTTGTCCGTTACAACCAGAGCGCCAGTGATGGTGAAACTGATGACAGCTACTCAATTTAATGCAGAAATTGCCACGGGGTTTCCAGGCACCTGTATTGATAGTTTAGATGTTAGCATTAGCCATTATGATCTGAATCCCGATATTTTGCATACCGAGTCAGCTCCCGATGTGATGGAAACTCTTTATAGTCATTTGTTGAGATCAAACTGCCCCGTGACAGGCCAGCCAGATTGGGCAACTCTTTTAGTGAGATATCGAGGTCGACCGATATCTCACGAAGCGTTGCTTCGGTATATCGTATCTTATCGCAAACATTCTGGGTTTCATGAGCAGTGCGTAGAGCGAATTTATATGGATATCTGGAACCGATGTAAGCCTTCCCAGTTAACTGTGTATGCGCGTTATACACGCCGCGGTGGTATTGATATAAATCCATTTCGGTCTAATTTTGAGGCTGTGCCCTCTAATATTCGATTAATTAGACAATAATTTAAAATCCTACTGAATAGGTCATCGGCGCTCCGGGTCCCAAGGGCAAGCCCACTTGTATCCAACAGGTCAGTAATACGGACCAGGCAATAATAAAGGCTATTGAGTATGGAAGCATTGTCGCTATTACCGTACCAATACCCACTTGCTTGTCGTATTTTTGCATAAAGGCAACCACCAACGCAAAATAAGGCATGAGAGGTGTAATGATATTGGTGCTACTGTCACCCACTCGATAGGCTGCTTGAGTGAGCTCGGGGCTAATACCAATGAGCATGAACATAGGTATAAAGACTGGAGCCATGATGGCCCATTTTGCTGAGGCGCTGCCCACGAAAATATTAATCATGGCCGCCATTAATATAAATATGATCATAAGGGGAGCTGCACTTATCTCTAAGCTAGATAACAAGGCCGAACCTTTTACCGCAAAAATCAGCCCCAAGTTAGTCCAAGAGAAATAACTAACAAACTGAGCGGCAAAAAACATTAAGACTAGGTAGGTTGCCATCGCCGCCATGGACTCTTCCATTGCGGCAATAACATCCTTATCGCTCTTTATTGTCCCCGCACCAATGCCGTATGCAGTGCCGACGATGGCGGAAAATATGGCTATGATGGTAACAATGCCGCTAATGAAGGGTGAGGAGATGATTGAGCCTGTTTCGGGGTTTCGCAGCAGTGCGTTTTCTGGGAGAACACAGGCCAGCAAAATCATGCTACAAATTAGGGTGGCCATTCCCGCGTATTGTAATCCCTTTTTTTCCAGTGTATCCATTGATATTGATGGGGTAGGCGAACTCGGTGATATGGCTTGCGTGATGGAAGAAGGTTCTATAGGTGATTTGTCTAATCTAGGAAGCACTAATTTTTCTGTTACCCAAGTACCGATAAGAGTGATTACAAAAGTAGATACAATGATAAAATAATAATTGCTTGTAGCGGCTACTTGGTATTCTTTGTCCACTAGATTCGCGGCTTCGGTAGAGATGCCAGATAAGATGGCATCTAGGGGGCCAATTAGTAGGTTAGCGCTATATCCTCCTGAGACCCCTGCAAATGCGGCAGCCATACCAGCCAGTGGGTTCTTTCCGGCGCTTTGAAACACCAGGCCAGCTATAGGAATCAACACCACATAGCCAGAATCTGCAGCCAGGCTTGATAGCACGCCAGCAAAAACCACCACGCTCGTAATCATACGCCCAGGAGTTTTGATCACGAGTAATCGTAGGAATGCACTAAGTAGACCCGCTTTTTCTGCAATGCCAATACCGAGCATCGCGACTAGCACTGAGCCCAAGGGGGCAAAATGTGTAAAATTGGTCACGGCATTGGAGATTATTTTTCGTAGACCGGCGCCGTTGAGAAGGTTAGTGGCTTGAATTGTTTCTTGGGTCACTGGGTGGACAGCGGTAAGCTCGATAAGGGAGCAGATCCAGGAGAGCAGCAAAACTAATCCGCAAAGTAAAACAAATAAACTGGTAGGGTGAGGCAGTCGATTACCAATATTTTCAATATGATCTAGTAGTCGAGTGAGAACGTTTTGCGAAGAGTCTTCCATTCCTAAATCTTTACCTTATCTTTACCTTATCTTTAACACCTCATTATACGATAAGGCTCATTATACGATAAGGCGTTTTTTTATTTGTTTTACAGATTCTTCTAAGGCGGTAATTATTTTATCTTTGTCGTAGTTGCGGATTTTTTCTAAATCAAGGTGCATGGAAAACCCAGAAAATTCATGTTCGAAAAAGCTTTGAGATGAGCCTAGATCTTTTCTGAAATCGACTACTTCGTAAATTGCTACCGGTTTATTGAACCCTTTTACATCTAATGCACCTTTATCTCGACACATAACCAACTCTTGTATTTGCGAGTAGGTATCGTGTGATATGTATATTTCCCCTGCTTCTGCAACCGATTCGAGACGACTGGCTAAATTGACTTCTTTGCCAATAATGGTGTAATCCATGCGGCTTTCAGCACCGAAGTTGCCCACTGTGCAGTAGCCTGTGTTAATGCCCATCCTAATTTGTAATGGCTTGGTGATTCCATGCTTGCGCCACTGTTGTCGCATCTTTTTCATCTGTTTACGCATTTCGATGGCCATTGAAACACAGGCGAAACTGTCCTCTTTGCTTCCCCGTGTACTGGGATCGCCAAAAAAAATCATAATGGAATCACCAACAAACTTGTCGATAGTACCACCATATTGCATGGCAATGCGACTCATCTCAGTGAAGTAGCTATTGAGTAATTCGGTTAGCGCTTCGGGTTGGAGTTCTTCTGAAATTTCGGCAAATCCTTTTATGTCTGAGAAGAAGACGGTTAGCTTTTTTCGTTGAGTCTCCAATTTAGCATCTGATTTGCCNGCGAAGATGGAACCCCATACCTGAGGCGGAAGATATTTAGCCAGTTTANGCGACAGCGCNGCAGAGGCTTCTTGTTGCTGTTTCATCTCAATCTGAGCCAGACGTAGATGATGTGATTGGTTGTGGGAGAAATAACTGGTAACGGATATATATAAAATCAGACTAGTTGAGGCAACGACGGTGACTAAATGGGGCGTATCCAGCAGTATCTCATTGCCAAAGAAAATCAGACCTGCACCTACGCCCACGCCAATGGCGACAACGCTGGTCAGCCACCCCTGGATACCGGCTACATGCATAACGCCCGCATTAGCTAAAACTAGCAGGGTGATAGTGGGCATAATATTAAATTTTGCTAATACTATTCCGCTACCACAGAGTATGCAGTCGACGAGAATCAGCCCCATATTGGTGGGCTTGGGGAATTTGTCACGCAGATAAAAAGTAATCCAGTGGCTACAAAGGGGATAAAAAATGGCAAATGGCACTACCCAGTAGAAAGACTGATCATATATTTTGGTAAAGATACCAGTGGCAAAAATGGCAGCAATAATCAAATAGCTCATCGTACGGATATAGTGAGCAGACAGTTCAGTGTGTGGAGAGGATATTGAATTTGTCTTAGTTTGCATTAATCTGCGTGCCTTTTCGCCGCTTAGCGCAAAAGAGTAAATGGTTGTATTAGTAATCTTAGAGGCTATTTACGGTTTTATCACCTTAGTCAACCTTGGCCAGAGTCTATTCCTGGGTTATCTGATTCAAGCCCATTTTCCTTTATGAGTTCTGCTAATAAAGATTCCGGGTCATCGGGTCCTTCCTCAATGTTATTTATCAGTTCGTCTGGATCGAAACTGCCATCAGTCATGTTAATGGAGGCGGTCTTGTCTTTGGCAAATGGCTCTTCAGCTAATAGTTCGTCTGCATCTAATTCATCGTCCTTCGTTGGCGGGACCTGTGTCTCATTGACAGTAAAAGTGTCTTGGTCTTCAGCGATGCCTACTTTTGCCAAAAAATCCTCTTCTGTGACGCTTGAACTTTCCGTGGATTGATTTTCATATGACGGGTCCGGATTATTTCGACGCTGATCTAAATCCGATTCAAGAGTTCTAATGGTGCCGATGAGTTGCTGACTTTCACTTGAAAATTGATTCACCATTGTTTGAATTTGTTCCGATACTCTTTCGTCTATTTCTGGACCAGGCTCTTGCTGGTCGAGTGACTGAATGTTTTCTAACGCACTGGTTAGTTTCATTTCTAAGGCGGTAATGAGAGGTTTACTTTCTTGAAGTAGTGTCTCGNATTCTTCCATTTTGGATTCGTATTGTTTTGTGGACTCTTCTTCATTTTTATCGTTTTCTAGTTCTTTGATAATCGTTTTAATTTCTTGAAGAAGTTGCGTTTGTCGAAGATGGAGATTTATTAAGCGTGCGATCTCCGGTATCTGAGAGTCCGTTAATGCCTCCTGCGAAGATTCATTTTCATCAAAAAGGAATTCTTCACCGTCATCAGGTTCGAATTGGGTTTTTTCTTCTACTTGTTCCATTCTCAAACTTGAATCTACATGTTCAGCTTGATTGCCAGTAAGGTGTGCGCCAAAGTCCGTTAGATTATTGTGGTAGGAGTCGAGTAATTGGTGTACTTCAACCCTATTAGTGATGGATTCTGTGGATTTGATTAGAGATTGGTAGGTATCGGAGGCATTTCCTAAGGTTTTTAGGAAACTATTTTGTATTGATTGGGCTGTTTTAGTGACTGTTTCCATTTCTTGTTTTAGCTCGTCTTGTTGGGCCGTGAGCAGAGCTAATTGTTCATCATTATCTTCATTATCCAGGTCGGGGGATGCACTGAGGTGGCTAATNATATTATCTAAGGANGGTTGGATGGACTCCCATACATTGTTGCGATCTTTGTTTTTAGCCGCTTTCTTTTCTGCGGACAGAAAATAATNGCGTAATNCCACGGCTTGTAGTTCTGTGGTGTCAGAGGGATCAAGGGCAATTTCGTCTCCCCCTAAATTTTGATAACGTAGTTTTGTATCTTCTAACGCATTGTCGAGATATTCAACCGTGCCATGCTTACTGGTAGAGGAGCGCGCAGAGGAAAGCGCTTTTTTTGCCTTTTTAGCCGCCACCAAGTTTTGTTTTGCGCGCTTATTGGTGTCTATAATTTTGCTTTTTAAACTGTTGTTTTTTCTGGAGATTCTACGATTGTACAGGAACAAAAAGACGGTTGTGCCCAGGAATAAGAGCACAGCTTGGGCGATTCCAAATAAGGCTAGTTCCGATAAGACCATTGCGTTTTAGTTGGTTCCTCTATTGTTGGCCAACTACATTATTTCTTTGCTTATCTTAAGTATGGTTCAAAGTCGGTAAAATATCGAATGAAAAGAGATGGTTAAGCAATGAGTCGGCTAATGGGGGGTTGCGGGGATTAACGTTGCAAGACAGGTTGCTACCAGAGTCCTCTTTTCATCTTCCACGGCATAAATGTGAGATTGAACGATGGATAATTGTCGCCCTTGTTTAATGGTTTTAGCCGTGGCAAAAAGTGTGTCTCCTGCACCCGGTGCTATGAAATTGATTTTATACTCCACCGTTACGGTGGGCTGTCTAATCGCAAGATTCGAGGCAAAGTCTGCTAAAGTACCAATGGCCCCGCCGTGTGCGTGCCCCATATCTTGAGTGAATTCTGGCTTTATCGGCATCTCCATTTCAACATAACCATCGCCATCTGCTTTAAGGATTTTAATGTCCAGTAGTTTGATAAAAGGTGTGGCATTTTGAATTAAGGTAGTGAGTTTTTTTACTTCCATGGGTTACTTCTCATTAATGGCAAATTTCAGGGTTGTATAGGTTGGGTACACCGAGGCATGCATGGTCTACGCTAGGATAATCATAACAATTATTATAAGGAATGGTCTGTTCTTAGGTATAATGCGTCGTTTATCTACTAGACAAGTTCAATGTCGATATTCAGTTTGCTGTTGTTTTTAGGATGTAAAATATGATCACTAAATGTCTTTTTCCCGTCGCTGGCTATGGTACACGATTTTTGCCAGCCACCAAGTCCATGCCGAAGGAAATGCTGCCTATTGTCAACAAACCTTTAGTTCAATACGGGGTGGAAGAAGCACTCAGCGCGGGTTTAACTGAAGTCACTTTTGTGACGGGTCGCGGGAAAAGGGCAATTGAAGATCATTTTGATATCAGTTATGAGCTCGAGCACCAGATAGAAGGTACGGGTAAAGAGATGTATTTAGATGGCATTCGCCATATTATGCAAGAATGTAGTTTTTCCTATATTCGTCAACGGGAAATGAAAGGCCTGGGCCACGCGATTCTGACCGGTGAAAAAACCATAGGTAATGAAGCTTTCGGGGTGGTTTTGGCCGATGATCTTTGTATTGAACAAGAGGGTGATGGTGTGATGGCGCAGATGGTGAGGCTGTATAAGCAGTTCCGATGCAGTATCGTCGCTATTGAAGAGGTCCCGATGGAGGAAATTCATCGATACGGAGTTATTGAGGGCGAGCAAATTAAGGATGGTTTATTTCAAGTCACTCGAATGGTAGAAAAGCCTAAACCTGAAGATGCACCCAGTAATTACGCGATTATTGGGCGCTATATTTTGACACCCGACATTTTCGATATTATCCGTAACACGCCTCCAGGTGCCAATGGCGAGATACAAATTACCGACGCGTTAATGAAGCAAGCGCAAGATGGATGTGTTATGGCCTATAGGTTTAAAGGGCGACGTTTCGATTGCGGTAGTGTGGATGGGTTTATTGAGGCTACCAATTATTGCTATGATCATTTCTATAAATAAGATCGCCGATAAGAATTTTTTTAAAAAAGAACCTCTAAACCAAAAAAATAATCTTTAAGAGCTTCTGGATAAAAGTCAGCTTTTCTTTTGCAGTTGGTGGTAGCGGTTGATGATCTGAGCCGTAGAGGCATCAAGATCAGTCAGTGTTTTTGGGTTATCTGATTGCAAATAGGGCTCGATGGAATCGCATAGCTGCTTGCCAGATTCAACTCCCCATTGGTCAAACGCATTGATATCCCAAATCACACTTTGCACATAGACTTTGTGCTCATATAGAGCGATGAGCTGCCCCAACACTTTGGGTGTCATCTTGTCATAACAGATTAGGGTCGAAGGTTTATTACCTGGTACTGCTTTATGCGGGGCGAGGCGGGCAGCCTCTTCTTTGTCTAGCCCTTGATTGATTAATTCCTGCATTGCCTCTTTTTCGGATTTGCCCTTCATTAGCGTTTGGCTCTGGGCTAAGCAGTTGGAGACTAGGTATCTGTGTTGATGCCCCAGCTTATAGTGGCTGGTGAGAGGCAATAAAAAATCAATGTTACAAAGATGAGTTCCTTGGTGGAATAACTGATGAAAGGAATGCTGGGAGTTCGTGCCGGTATTACCCCATAAGATTTGACCGGTTTGATAAGGTACGGTC
>JAESQG010000101.1 GCA_016765265.1 Pseudomonadales bacterium
ACCTATGGCACAGGAACGACCCGCCTTTTAGAACTTTCGTGTCACCATCTGGCGGTCCGGTCGGATTTCCCGCCGGCAATCGGCCATTCTGTGGTGGCCCGAACCAATCGCCGCACATTTCCCAGACGTTGCCGGTCATATTGTACATGCCAAAATTGTTTGCAGGGAAGGCTTTGACAGGACAGGTGCCCGTGTAGCCATCATTGCCGCTGTCATGCCTTGGAAAGTCGCCCGGAATTTTAGGCCGTGTTTGTGATCGTCCTTGTGAGCCAGCCTGTCGCCGAGGACGGGTTGATGAAGAGCCTGTGGCGATCTGTCGGTTAAAGCGGGTTGCCGCAGATAATAAAGATGATGATCAGATTGCTAAGTGGATGCCCACCATTCCTTCAGTTAAGAATGGCAAGAAGATTGTTTTGATCGGTGCTGGACCAGCCTCCTTGGCTGTGGCTCGCGATCTACTTCCATTGGGATATGAGGTGACGCTCCTTGATAGAGAGCATGCGGGTGGCGGTCTAATTCGAACACAAATTCCGTCCTTCCGTTTACCTGATACCGTATTGGACGAGGAAGTGGATCGGGTGATTAACATGGGTATAAACGCTCAATTCAATACCGAAGTCACCAGCCTAAAATCTTTGCTTCAATACGATGCGGTGTTTGTGGGAAGTGGAGCACCAAAAGCGCGTGCGCTTTCCTTGCCTGGAGTAGAAGAGGGCGCAAAGAATATTCATTTAGGAATAGACTGGCTGACCAGCGTTACCTTTGAGCATACCAAAACTATTGGTAAGCGGGTGATTGTTTTGGGTGGTGGTAACACCGCAATGGATTGTTGTCGTACCGCATTAAGGATAGGCGGAGAAACAGTTAAAGTCGTAGTGCGTAGTGGTTACGATGAAATGAAAGCATCACCCTGGGAAAAGGACGATGCNATACANGAAGGNATTCCCATTATTAANAATCATGTGCCCAAGTCATTNGTNGTGGAGAATGGTAAGTTAGTGGGNCTTGAGTTTGATAAGGTGTCGCCGGTTTTCGATAAAGAAGGCAAGCGAACATTGGTTTCTCTAGGAGAGCCATTGGAGTTTATTCCGTGCGACGATGTCATCGTTGCAGTTGGGCAAGAGAATGCGTTTCCATGGATAGAAAAGGATAGTGGTATAGAGTTCAACGATTATGGGATACCGATTGTAGATGAAATAACGATGAACTCGACTCATGAGAAAGTTTTTTTCGGTGGTGATTCGGCNTTCGGCCCGAAAAATATCATTTGGGCTGTGGCTCATGGTCGCCAAGCGGCTATTTCCATAGATCTCTTTTGCCAAGGCAAGAGTTTGACGGATCGTCCAGTTGATGGNCTCACGTTGCGCAGCGAAAAAATGGGATTGCATGAGTGGCGTTACGATAATGCAATTGATGAACGCGAACGTAATACCGTGCCTCATGCTGATTTGAGCAAAGCAGTGAAAGACCTCTCCATGGAGGTCGAATTGGGATATGACGAGCGCCTTGCCTTTAAAGAAGCAAACAGATGTTTAAATTGTGATATTCAGACGGTTTTTACTGAGTCACTTTGTAAGGAATGTGATGCATGCGTGGATATATGTCCGACGGATTGTATTACCTTCACGGAAAACGGAGAAGAGGCTGAATTACGGACCCGCCTACTTGCTCCAGCCAATAATACGGAGCAGGATTTATTGGTGTCGGAACCGCTTAAGACGCAACGAGTCATGGTGAAGAATGAGGACCTTTGTCTCCATTGTGGCCTCTGCGCAGAGCGTTGTCCGACCATCGCATGGGATATGCAAAAATCCACCATAAATTTTTAGACGACAGGTACGTCATGCGAAGTGAAAGTGTAGTCAACGATTTCGTTGTTAAGTTTGCCAATGTAAATGGTAGTGGCTCTGCCAGTGCTAATCACCTTTTTGCCAAGGCTATTTTTAGAAGTGGGGTGCCNGTAAGCCCGCGNAATATATTTCCGTCNAATATTCANGGTTTGCCTACNTGGTATGAAGTTAGAGTAAGCGAAAAAGGTTACACAGGTCGTCGTGGCGGGGCAGATATTATCGTTGCCATGAATGCCCAAACTTTTTTTGATGATGTGGCTGAGGTGGAACCCGGTGGTTACCTTATCTATGACTCAACTAAGCCGATGGATGTGCACTCGTTGCGAGACGATGTGACTTTCTTAGAAATACCTCTAATGGAAATTTGCCTGGAAGAATTTGGCAACATTAAACAACGGCATTTATTTAAGAATATTGTTTATATTGGTGCTCTTTGTGCTCTTCTCAATATGGAGTTGGGCATATTCAAAACTCTGATTCGAGAGCAATTCAAAGGCAAAGAGAAATTAATTAAACCCAATGAAAAAGCGTTGGATATTGGTTTTCAATATGCTCATGATCAATTGGGTTGTCCGATTAATTTCCGAGTAGAAAGAAGAGATTTGGTTTCAGATAAAATTTTAGTGGAAGGAAATGACGCGCTTGGACTTGGGGCAGTGTACGGTGGTGCCACCGTTGCAGGCTGGTACCCCATTACGCCATCAACATCGGTGGTTGAAGCTTTTTCAAAGTATGCTGAACAGTTTCGTATTGACAAGGACACTGGAGAACAGCTTTTCTCGATAGTACAAGCTGAGGATGAGTTGTCGGCAATTGGAATGGCTATTGGTGCAAATTGGAACGGCGCGCGGGCATTTACCGCCACCAGTGGCCCCGGCATCTCTCTAATGACAGAATTTTTAGGCTTGGCGTATTTTGCCGAGATACCGATTGTGCTTTTTAATATCCAACGGGGGGGGCCATCAACTGGGATGCCTACCCGCACTCAACAGTCAGATTTGATCACATGTGCTTATGCGTCCCATGGTGATACTAAACAGATTTTACTTTTCCCAAGTTCACCTACTGAATGTTTTGAGTTTGCTGCCCAGTCATTTGATTTGGCTGATCGTCTACAAACGCCGATTATTGTGCTAAGCGATCTTGACCTTGGGATGAATGATTGGTGCTGTGATGAGTTGCAATGGGATGACAGTAGAGAGTTTGATCGCGGCAAAGTGCTCGATGCGGCTGGATTGGATGCTGCAGAAGATTGGGGACGTTATAAAGACGTGGATGGAGACGGTATTTGTTATCGCACTTATCCGGGCGTTCACCCCTCTAAAGGTGCTTATTTTACTAGGGGTAGCTCACACGATACTCAAGCACAATATACTGAGTCGGGTGATGCTTACGTCGAAAATGTTGAGAGATTACTACGTAAATATGAGACCTCAAAAAAATATTTACCGAAACCATTGTTTGACCATTCTGAGCGAAAATCAAATTATGGTGTAATTTATTATGGCAGTACGGAGCCGGCTTTAAGAGAAGCATTGGATGAGCTGTTGGAGGCGGATTTACCTTTAAATGCCTTGCGGGTTAGATCCTTCCCCTTGCATGAGGAGGTGTATCAATTTATTGAACAGCACAAAGTTGTTTTCATCGTTGAGCAAAACCGAGATGCTCAAATGCGACAGTTAATTGTAAGTCAGCAAAATGTCGAGATGTCGAAGTTAGTGCCTATCCTGCATTTTGATGGTACACCCATTACCGAGCGATTTATAAGTAGGGCAATAAAAGAGCATCTTGACCCGAAGGTTATGCCTTTTAGTCTTGAACGCGGAAAGAGAGCAAGTTAATGTCATATATGAGTAAGCCTCAGTTTCGTCACCCACATACCGCAAAGAATGATATCGGCTTCACTCGCCGTGATTACGAAGGCAGTATGTCAACACTTTGTGCGGGCTGTGGCCATGACTCTATTAGTAGCGCTATTATGCAGGCTGTATTTGAGTTATCAATAGAGCCTCACCGTATCGTTAAACTATCAGGAATTGGTTGTTCTTCAAAAACTCCAACTTATTTTTTGGGTAAATCTCACGGTTTCAATTCTGTTCATGGTCGCATGCCCTCTATTGCCACAGGCGCTAACCTTGCTAATAAGGACCTATTCTATCTCGGCGTGTCTGGTGATGGTGATAGTGCCTCGATTGGATTGGGACAGTTTGCTCATGTTATTAGACGCCGCTTAAACATGCTCTATATTATAGAAAATAACGGTTCTTACGGTCTGACAAAAGGTCAGTCTTCTGCGACCGCAGATCTAGGTTCTAAGAGTAAGCAAGGTGAAACCAACATCTATAATCCTATTGATGTGGTTAGCTTAGCTATAGATTTAGGCGCCACATTTGTGGCTCGAAGCTTCTCCGGTGATAAGGAGCAGTTAGTGCCTCTTATAAAAGCAGGTTTAATGCACCCAGGATTTGCCATGATTGATTGTCTGTCCCCCTGTGTTACTTTCAACGATCATGTGGGCTCGACTAAAAGTTATGACTATATAAGAGAGCATAACCGAGCGGTGAATAAAACAGATTTTATTCCCATGAAAGACGAAATTTCAGTAAGCTATCCTGAAGGTGCTACTGAAGTGATTCGCTCTCACGACGGGTCTGAGTTGCGCCTGCAAAAATTAGATAGTGAATATAATCCTGTCAATCGTGTAGCGGCACTGGAGCAAGTAGTAAGAGCTCGCCACAATGGCACCATCTTAACNGGTTTATTTTATGTCGATACAGAGGCCAAAGATTTGCATCAGGTATTCAATACTTCCTCGACGCCATTAAGTCAGTTAAATGAGAACAGGCTGTGCCCCGACTCTGATCAATTAAAGTTGATTAACCAGTCATTGCGTTAAATAATGCGAAATAAAGTTCCTTACAAACGAATATCAATCACTGACTAGGCGAGCAATAAAAGCCTGCTGTTTGATTTTGTTTGCTGGTCAAATAGGAATTCCTTCAGTCTGGATTGGAAGGGCAATCTTTCCCTTACATCATGCTGAATANAAAATCGCCATATTCGATATTGATGTAATCGTNATCACATCGNCTCAATNATTTCATCCANGCACNGAATGCTAATAACAANCGGTTTATAANTCTATTTGCACTTAGATTATGTCAGTCTTGCTGGGATATATGAATTTTCGGGCAGNGCTGTGGTANTATTCGGGTCCGTCCTAATTTCGGTGGTTTGATCGAGAGAGAGTGAATAAAGTCATGAACGCAAGTGCGAGTGAAANTGTTATAAAGCACTTAGATCACCTGCATCCTCAAGATGAAATGAGTGAGAGTGATCAACAAGCCTATATTGAAAAAATAAAAGACTTGTTAAAGCAAGAAGATGCGGTGCTTGTTGCGCACTACTATACCGCACCCGAATTACAGATGTTGGCTGAACAGACGGGTGGTTGTGTTTCGGATTCTCTTGAGATGGCACGTTTTGGTAAACAGCATCACGCCAGTACGGTAGTGGTTGCGGGCGTTAAGTTTATGGGAGAAACAGCCAAAATACTGACACCAGAAAAACGTGTCATCATGCCCACTCTTGAAGCAACCTGTTCCCTAGATATTGGTTGTCCGGCAGATCAGTTCTCAGCCTTTTGTGATGAGCATCCTGATCGTACTGTCGTTGTCTATGCGAATACCTCAGCCGCAGTGAAAGCGCGTTCAGATTGGGTTGTCACTTCGAGTATTGCTTTGGATGTAGTGGAGCATATAGCGAGTCAGGATCAGAAGATAATTTGGGGCCCTGATAAACATCTTGGAAATTACATTCAACGAGAAACAGGAGCCGATATGCTACTGTGGGACGGATCCTGTATTGTGCACGAGGAGTTCAAGGCGCAAGGCATATTAGATTTGAAAAAGGTCTACCCGGATGCAGCTATACTCGTGCATCCAGAATCACCATTATCCGTTATTGAAATTGCGGATGTGGTGGGCTCTACTTCGCAAATTATTCAGGCGGCTAAGTCGTTACCGAATGAAACCTTTATCGTAGCAACGGATAGAGGTATTTTTNATAAAATGCAACAGGCGTGCCCTGGAAAATCTTTTATTGAAGCGCCCACTGCTGGTGAAGGCGCCAACTGTCGTAGTTGTGCGCATTGTCCCTGGATGGCTATGAATGCTCTAGATAATTTAGCAGATGTACTGCAGACAAAAGATAATGAAATAATAGTTGATCTAGACATTAGTCGACAAGCGGTTATTCCTTTGCAGCGTATGCTTGATTTTAAAAGCTAGAAGCGTAGATCNGANGCATGAGCATTAATATAATCAATGCGGTTTTGAATTTNTTCAGATAACTGAAAATTGTTTTTTGTTAAAGCCAAAGCGAACTCTAACTGTTCTATCGCTTGTTTGTTGTGATTATGAAGATATTGCACTTCGGCTCGTGCCCGATGTACGTTGACGATGTTTCTCACTCCTCCATAGGCTTCTATCAATAATTGCCAAATAAAGGGGTTGTGTTCCGATTTCAGCGCTTGCATTTCAAGNGCAGGAATGGCCTGTTCTGGCCGNCCATTTTTGATCAAAGCGCGAGCATAGTATATNGTTAGGGGATAGTTTTCCGGATTGATACCCAGGTTATATTTTAGTAGTTTTATCGCTTTTTCATACTTTTCTTCAGCAAGGTATATTTCAGCTTCGGTAACAATGAAGGTGATTAGTGTGGGATCATTGTTACGTAACGGACTCAAGGCCGCGTGGGCTTCTTCGTATTTATTGGCTTTTAAATAAGATCGTACCAAGCCATAACGTGCTGCCTTGTTATAAATACTTTTGTTCTCGCTGCTATCGCTGTTANTCATTTGTGCTTTGAACCGTTTGATTGATGCGTGGGGGTTCATACTAAATGCGGATAAAGTGCGCGCTCTCATAAGTTGGTATTCTAGAGATTCACTATATCGGGTCGGTGGTAGTCGGCTAGCTCGAGCCTCAGAGTCGGCAATACGACTTGCGGTAACCGGGTGAGTTAACAAAAACTCTGGCGGCTGATCACCCAAGTACTGGGTGGCTTTATTGAGCCTCTCGAAAAAACGAGGCATAGCTAGAGGGTCAATATCAGCCCGCACTAAAGTTTGCATGCCGATGCGGTCCGCTTCACGTTCATTGCTTCGGCTAAAGTGCAGTTGAGATTGAATAGCCAATGCCTGAGTGGTGGCTAATGCGGCCAATCCAGGGTCACCACCACCGGTTGTTGCGATAATGGCTACGCTAGCCAGCATGGCTGCCATGGTAGCCCATTGAGTTCTTTTAGCTCTTTCAACTGATCTGGCAAAATGCCTTTGGCTTAAGTGAGCTAGTTCATGGGCAAGAACAGCCCCAAGTTCGCCCTCGGTTTCCGCATTGAGAAAGAGTCCGGCATTAACACCAATAACACCTCCTGGAACGGCGAAAGCATTGATGGACGAACTGTTAATGAGAACAATCTCCAAATTAGGTTTGTCCAATTCACTTTGAGCAGCAAGTCGGTAAATGAGGGTTTCGAGATAATTATTCAGCAGCGGGTCGTTAATGATGGGGGCTTTGGAGCGTAGGTCCCGTAACCAAGCACGACCGACAGTAAACTCTTTTTCGGGGCTGACAACTGCAGATGCGGTATCTCCCAAAATGGGTAACTCATTTGAAGCCTGTGCAGTTGAGGAAGGGTAGGAGAGGCCGATAGCAAATACTACTGTGGCCAGAAAAGCTGTGATCACAAGGCTGCTGGTCCTCCACGGTGATAATGGCTGTACTTTAATAGGGGCCTCTTTATACATCAGGTAACCGTTGGTTTGAAGTGGTGTTTTTTTGGAATTTTTAGTTTATCCGTGTAAGATTTCTCGCTTGAGCGATATAGATTTTACTCCTGAGTTGATTGCTAAGGTGGTGTACGTGGCTTAATAAATTGACCTATCGCAGTTATTTTCGTTCCCAACGGCAGAGCTACTTATGCAGCTTATATCTTTCACATTAGCAGTGAAACTAGGACTGGAAAAGGCTGAGTCTGTCACGCTAACTCCGTTCTCTTAGCTACTATAACCTGGAAGTAACGTTTAATAACCTGGAAGTAACGTATAATGTTTATGCGACTCTGAGCTAAGCTAATGAAGTTTATATGAAATTGATGGAAAGTGTTTGATCTATTCATTACTTTTCATAAGATGTGTTTATATTTTTGATAAGTTGGAATTTCCTAATGAAAGAAGTACCCGCTTTTGATCACTATCTAGATGCGAAGGGGCTTAGTTGTCCGTTGCCGTTACTTAAAATGAAGCAAGTATTGAATACAATGGCTGTGGGCGAGGTGATCTATGTGATCACCACAGATGGGGGGTCGGAAAGAGATTTTTGTTCGTTTTCTGAGCAGTCTAGTCATAGGATATTATATAAGGATCAGATGGGTGAGGAGGGTAAGGAGTGCGAATATAGGTTCTGGTTAAAAAAGGGGGGTTAAGAAGAAGTAGGTGAATTTATGGTGGCAATCCGATAATTATTAATGGTAGCTAAATTATAGAGGGTGTTTTTCTTGGGAAGAGCCTACTCTATGTTTACAATTTGAATGAGGTCTTTAGTTGTTGAGCGCGCTTGAGTTATGTTGAATTTTGTTAAAAACTGGTACCAACGTTATTTTTCAGATAATGAGGCGATAGTTCTCTTTATTCTGTTGGTCTCTTGTTTCGTTATTATTATGACCATGGGTCAGATTTTGACGCCGGTTTTTGCTGCTCTTATTTTAGCTTATCTGATGCAGGGAATGGTGAACGGGTTACGCAAACGCAATTTGGGAGAGCTGCCGGCTATCTTAATTGTGTATGCGATTTTCATCGGATTTCTAGGTGCCTTTATTTTTATACTAATGCCGCTTACCTGGGTTCAGTTGACGAGCATGCTGGATGAGCAGCTGCCGAGAATTATTACCGAAGGGCAACGCCTCATAGAGGTATTGCCCGCTCGCTACCCTGAGTTGGTGACAGAGTTACAGGCCCAAGAGTGGATAGAGCTGATTCGATCAAGTTTAGGGCAAATGGGGCAGACTATTCTTTCCTTTTCATTTTCAAATCTGCCTAACTTGATGGGTTTTTTGATATTCCTTGTTCTGGTGCCTGTATTGGTTTTCTTTTTCCTTAAAGATAAACAGCTACTGATCGATAGTTTTGTAAGCTTGCTGCCAGAAGATAGGCCCGTAATGAATAAAGTATGGGCAGAGATGAATGATCAAATTTCAAATTATGTTCGTGGCAAGGTAATTGAAATCATTATTGTCGGCGGGACCACTTATATTGCGCTCGTTATTCTTGGTGTGAAGTATCCGGCATTGCTGGGACTGTTGGTGGGGTTATCTGTTGTTATTCCCTATATCGGCGCGGCCATGGTGACCATTCCGGTAGCACTCATGGGGTATTTTCAGTTTGGGATGGAATCTCAGTTTCTGACCTTGATGGTTGTGTACGGTATTATCCAAGCGTTGGATGGCAATGTTCTTGTGCCATTATTATTTTCAGAAGCTGTCAAGATACATCCAGTGGCGATCATTGTGGCGGTGTTAGTTTTTGGTGGGATGTGGGGGATGTGGGGTGTGTTCTTTGCTATTCCACTTGCTACATTAGTTAAAGC
>JAESQG010000102.1 GCA_016765265.1 Pseudomonadales bacterium
CATCATCACTAGCGCTAGCCCCAGAATCGGAATAAGTACTCCCCGCTACGAGTGTTGTAGGATTATCTCCTAGAATACTAATAACAGGCGCAGTCGTATCAACTACCGGCGCGGCCTCAACCACAACTGATCTAGCTTTTGTTGTTTGGTTTCCTGCTGCGTCTGATACGGTATACGTTACAGAATAAGAGCCCGCAACAGCACTGTTTACAGAATCCGTCACAACTATGTTAGCGGTAATATTCCCATCTACATCATCACTAGCGCTAGCCCCAGAATCGGAATAAGTACTCCCCGCTACGAGTGTTGTAGGATTATCTCCTAAAATAGAAATAACAGGAGGGACTGAATCAGTGGTCTCTTCAACTGTAGTATCTCCNTCACCGNNATTATCANCGANGTCTCGATCTGTAGTGTCTTCATCACCNCCACTTCCGCCGCCACAGGCGACNATGAAAAANGCGAAGAATAATAAACAGAANNNTCTNGCCTTCTGTTNTANAAGNNTNCTCATNNNTGNNTNGTCAAACTGTGACATAACTGTATTTCCCTTTAGTTTGTTGTTTTAAAAAGATTTTGGTAGACCTCAGTGTCGGCCTTCCCCCTAATTCGTGGATGTCAAAGCTCGATTAACTTCCGGGTTTCCTATCCTTAGCCAACTGCGTGGCTAAATTTGATGAGTAGCGGATTGCTAAAAAAAACCAAACAGAATATTCGCAGCGAACATAGTTTTCCTTGACGGGCCGGATTATTACAAACTTCACTTGATCTTAAAAGTGTTTTTAGCGTTAATATTCACCACATTAAACGT
The DNA here is from genome assembly GCA_016765265.1 of Pseudomonadales bacterium. Lineage (GTDB taxonomy): Bacteria > Pseudomonadota > Gammaproteobacteria > Pseudomonadales > DC-out160 > DC-out160. The sequence continues at coordinate 812 of JAESQG010000102.1, forward strand.
GACTTTATTCACAACCGGTTTAAATCAATGGCTTCCTGGGGGACCCAAATCCTAAGTTCATAATTAGAAAGGCTTTATAATTTCTATCTCAAAAACAGTAAATCTGTAGTTAAGGCTGAACACAATCTAGTTCATCTGACCTTTTTCCAACATTGCCATTAACTCAATTCCTGCCAGTGTCGATTGCGCAGAATAGAAGTTTTTAAAACTCAGCATCAAACGAGTAATTCGCTTTATTCGACGGTGATCTTGGAGAGTAGGTCGTATCTGCTAGGCCACCGTGTTAAGTCAAGTCGCTTAATTGAACCAGAGTGTAGACAGTCTAGTAGCAGGTTTGCATATTTAAAGCTATACTTTAAATATGCAAACCTGCTACTAGACAGAACCAAAGAAGAACTTATAAACCAACATCTTGGTGCTTTTCCAGTGGTGGCGCTACTCGGCGCGAGGCAGGTTGGGAAGTCTACGCTGGCAAAAAAAAATCATTTCTGGCTTTAAAGACACTCTCTACCTTGATCTTGAAAACCCCCGTGATCTAGCGAAATTACAAGACCCGCTAGTATTTCTCGAGTCAAATAAGCATCTCTTAATATGCATAGACGAAGTACAACGAACACCTGAAATTTTTCAGGTGTTTCGAAGCTACCTAGATAGCACCAATCGGACAGGACAATTGCTTTTGTTGGGCTCCGCCTCACGGGACTTAATCAGACAATCATCCGAAACCTTGGCAGGAAGAATATCCTATGTGGAAATTGGCCCATTCAACGCGCTGGAAGTTGGGGATTATCAAAAGCTCTGGCTACATGGTGGCTACCCAGTAAGTTATGCTCTTGAGCAAACCTTGAGTTTTGATTGGCGGATTAACTATATTCGAACTTTTTTGGAAAGAGATATTCCTCAACTTGGCTTTAATATTCCAGCTGAAACCTTAAAACGGTTTTGGACAATGCTAGCTCATCTCAACGGTAGCGTGTTAAATCAATCAACACTGGCCGCGTCTATGGGGGTCAGTGTTCCTACTATAAAAAATTATCTGGATATATTGGAAGGTGCTTTTGTTATTCGCCGACTGAAACCTTTTCACACCAAAACGAAAAAGCGGTTGGTAAAATCCCCCAAAATATACATAAGAGATTCTGGACTGATTCATTGTTTGCTGGGCATAGAATCACATAATGATCTTTTGGGTCATCCCGCATTAGGCAATAGTTTTGAAGTGTTTGTTATAGAGAGTATTCTGCAAAAATATCCTCGACATCAAGCCAGTTTTTATCGATCATCCAGCGGAGCCGAAATTGACCTTGTGCTTGAAAAGGGCCAGAACAAAATTGCCATCGAAATTAAATCTTCCTCAGCACCGACTTTGACCCAAGGTTTTTATGAAGCCCTTAAAGTAATCCAGCCGTCCCAGGCTTTCGTTATCGCTCTAGTGGACAGCGCCTTTCCCATCAAAGATGATGTGTGGGTTCACAGTTTGAAATCATTTCTGGCGTTATGAAAATACTGGAAAACGGAAATTATTTTAATGTTGGCCTATCCCTCTGGATCATTTTTTGCGACGAAATGGTCCTATTGTCCTACTTCCCCGTCCCGCACAAACTCGTTTCAACTGCACACTTTATTCCTTTATAAACCTCAAAACCCCATATATTGCAACATCCTGTCAACACACTCATAATGAAACCCCTTTTGTAATTCTAAACACTTAAACCAAGCCGGAATAGATCGGGAAACCGGCAGCAACCAAGGAGCTGACATGAAAATCAAGGCAGCTGTAATGCGAGAAGTGGGTGGTCAACTCAGCATCGAAGAGTTAGAAATCGCACCACCCAAAGAAAACGAAGTGCTGATCAAAACAACGGCGAGTGGAATCTGCCACAGTGATTATTCCGTATTACACGGTAAATTAAGATCCCCTCTCCCTGCGGTTTTAGGCCATGAAGGAGCAGGCATAATAGAGGAAGTCGGCGCTGGTGTTACCCACGTTAAACCCGGTGATCACGTCATCGTCTCTCTTTCCCCCAGTTGTGGCAAATGCCCTATGTGCTTGGAGGAACGTGAATACCTTTGTATGGAAATGTCGAAAGCCTCCAGCCTAGCAACGATGATGGACGGCACGACTCGTCTTAGTAACGGCGATGAAGAGGTTCGTCAACTATGTGCTATCGCATCATTTGCTGAGAAAATGGTGGTTCCTGCGGGCTGTGCGGTTAAAATCCGAGAAGATGCCTCACTGGAAAGTTGTTGTTTAATCGGTTGCGGTGTAACCACAGGAACTGGTGCGGCCGTCAATACCGCCGATATAAAGCCAGGTAACAGTGTCGCCATCATAGGTTGTGGCGGAGTGGGCTTGTCCATTTTACAAGGTGCCGTGATTAAAGAGGCAAATCCGATTATTGCCGTCGACCCCGTTGCGGAGAAGCGTGAATTAGCGCTCTCACTGGGAGCAACCCATACCATCGATCCTTTTAATGAAGATTTAAAAGCGAGGATCAAGGAAATAACCGGCAAAGGCGTACACTTCTCCTTTGAAGCGCTGGGCACCATGAAAACTATCGATGATGCCTACAAAATCATAAGACCCACTGG
>JAESQG010000103.1 GCA_016765265.1 Pseudomonadales bacterium
TCTCTTTTTCTTATTCTGGCACTGGCGATAACCCTAGTAGCGCCCAATTGATTTTTCCCGATTACTGCGCTGAGTCAGTAGTCTCTATGGAGAGACACAAAACTAATCTGATAAAGAGAGTGTTCTCACTAAACTGTGACCAGCCAATTCTCAAAGGACGGATTGGAATATCGGGCATTAGTGAAACCGGTGTACAGGTCATGCTGCTGGTTGCAGAACTGAATGGAACTAAAATACAGAGCATGCTTAGCGAAAAGAGCTGGACCATTAACCTTTCCAAAAACAAGAGTACATTACAGGAAGGCAGTGTTAAGGAGAAAAGTGGTTCTACAATGGCGTCTGCATTTATTAGATTAGGAGTGGAACACATACTCTCGGGTTTCGATCATTTACTCTTTCTTTTAGGGTTGATTATTCTGGTTGGATTACGCAGGAAGCTTATTTGGGTAATCACTTTTTTTACCATTGGCCATGGCATTACCGTTTTCTTAGTGAGTTTTGATGCACTGGTATTATCCGTCCCACCAGTTGAAGCCTTGATTGCTTTGAGCATAGTTTTATTAGCATCCGAATGTATAACGAAGTCAGCTAAGTCAGAGGATGATCTTTCTTTCACTCAAAGAATGCCGCAGTACGCAGCCTTGGGATTTGGCTTAATACATGGTTTAGGTTTTGCTGGGGGATTGCTGGAATTGGGAGTAGCTCAATCCAATAGACTTGCATCGGTTTTATTTTTTAATCTAGGTATAGAAATAGGGCAAATACTATTTTTTATTTTAGCCGTCCTAGGCGCTCTAATTGTTAATTATATTGTAGAAATCTTGAAGGTAAAGGCTAAGTTAAAGTTAAAGGTAAATCGTGCTGCTTGCGAAAATGGATTAAGCTATGTAATTGGGGTCGTGGGAGCCTTTTGGTTTTTTGAAAGGACGATGGCAATGCTAGGTAGTATCTAACCCCATTTGGCAGTGTCTGATAATAATTGTTAACCAATTCCACTACTATAAATCTGGATAGCTTCTATGAGAGGTGTGGGATAGACGCCTAAACAGAGGATTAGTAAGGCCAGTATAGCCACTACAATTTGGCCTCCCACAGGGAGTGCAATGTCGCTACTCTGCACTGACAGATTTGCCTGCGCAGCGCTTGCAAAGCCTTCATCTTCACTTTCTTCTTGTTTTAGGAACATTATAAACACCAAGCGCAGATAATAGTAGAGCCCAATGCTGCTACCGATGACTAATGCAAGAATAAGCGGCCACATTTCAGATTGTACCCCAGTAGCGACGATATAAAACTTTCCAATAAATCCAACGGTCAAGGGAATACCGGCGAGGGACAAAAGACTTGCTATAAACACTGATGCGATATAAGGGTGCTTCCAGAATAAACCGCGAAAATCTTCCAATAGCTCGAAATCTCTATTTTGATCGATATGTTCTTGATCCGAAGACAGAACAGAGATAATCCCAAAAGCAGTAAGGGTCGTGATAATGTAGGCCACCATATAATAGCCCACGGCTTCAACCGCCAATGAATCGCCCGCTACTAAGCTTTTTGCAGCGAGAAATGCTACCAAGGCATAACCCATGTGAGCAGTGGAGGAGTAGGCGAGAAGGCGTTTGACGTTGGTTTGTAGCAAGGCCAGTAGGTTGCCGATTATCATAGAGGCCCCGGCAATAAGCGTCAGTGCCATTATGATGGACTCATATTGATAGACATCGAGTAAAATAAATATCTTTAACAGTGTGATCAGCACGGCCCCTTTAGAGACGGTGGCTACAAAAGAGGAAACCGGGGCGGGTGCGCCTTGATAAATATCCGGTGTCCACATGTGAAAGGGGACCACCGACAGTTTAAAGCCTGTGCCCGCTACCACCATTGCTGTGCCTGCAATAGCGTAATAATTATGGTCCAAGTTAGATAATGCGATAGCCAACTCCGGAAAAAACATGGTGCCTGTGGCAGCGTAAATTAAGCACATACCAAAGGCTAAAAAAGCGGATGAGACGCCTGACAGTACCAGGTACTTTAAACTCGCTTCCAAGGGTTCTCCCTGGCGAGTAAGGGTAGTTACTGGGTATGCCACCAAGGCAAAAAGCGAAATACTCATCAGTTCAAGACCAAGAAAGAAAGCCGCGAAATGGCTACTAAACACCAAGACAATAGCCCCTAAGGTGGAGGTGAGCAGTAAGATGTAGAGCTCTTCTTGCAGGCCTTCTCGTAATACGAAATAACCGTAACTCAGAATGGTGACGGCGATTACGGTTACAATCATAATTGCAGCATAGAAAACAGAGTAGGGGTCTACTAACAACAGTGGAGTGATTTGCAATGGCGGGGCGTTCAATTGCAGGGATAACGACCATAGGGCAGCTAGTAACCCAATTACGGTTACGCTGGCGACTAATTTATGATTGCGAAGAAAGGCCGCCAGTAGCATGACGATTACTGAGGTTGCTGTTATCAGAATAATGGGGAGCAACGCCACTATATGTTCGCTAGTCATATCCATTGTAGAGTCTCATTCCTTCTCGTAGTAAATACGGCCAAAGTTATTCATTCATGGCCGTTAATCAAAAAACTTTCAAATAAAAGCGATCAGTCAACAGGCGCTATCTATTAGCAAGAACTATCTATTAACTAGAGCAACCTGAGCTTCTGCTGAGTAAAACATACTGTCAATTACCGGAGCCACCGTGTCGATAATAGGCTGCGGATAGACCCCTAACACAATGAGAGCGATAATCATCGATCCCATCATAAAAAGCTCATGGCTTTTTAAAGCCGTCATTTTTGTAGCATCATAGTGGTCGGTGTTCAGTTCACCGTGAAAGGCATCTTGAATAACTTTTAATGCGTATACGGGTGCAACAATGAGTCCCAGTGCCGCCACTATGGTGATGGTCTTATCCATTTGAAACGCGCCAAATAAAATCATGGTTTCGCCAACGAAATTACCTAAGCCTGGCATACCCAGAGCCGCCACTAAGAAGAAGGTAGCAATGGCTGCGGTGCGGGGAACTGAAGTCCAGAGTCCGCCCATTCCCCGTAAGTCTCGGGTGTGAATGCGATGCTGAATACCACCCGCCAAGGCAAACATAGCGGCTGAGCTAACACCGTGAGCCACCATTTGCATCACCGTTCCCTGTAGAGCCAAGGTATTCCAGGCAAAAATACCCAGTAGAACGAACCCCATGTGGCTAATAGAGGTGTAGGCAATTAAACGTTTTATATCGGTTTGTGCAAAGGCTAGTTTTGCTCCATAGAGAATACTAACAACCCCTAATATCATGGCGATGGGAGCGAAGGTTGCTGCTGCAGTGGGAAACAAGGGAAATATAAAACGCATCAAACCATATGCCCCCGTCTTCAACAAAATGCCTGCCAATATAACACTTCCCGCTGTGGGTGCTTGCGTATGGGCGTCGGGAAGCCAGCTGTGAACCGGCACTCCGGGGAGTTTGGTGACAAAGGCGATAAAGAACCCCAGCATAATAAGCATGCCTACACCGGAATCTGTTTGGGTGTCTAACAGCTCGATATAACTGAAGGTGTATTCACCTGTTTGATCATAATGCATAAATACCAACGCCAAGATAGACACTAGCATTAATAGGCCACTGACTTGGGTAAATATAAAGAACTTCAAGGCAGCGTATTCTTTGTTTTCATGTCCCCAGACGCTGATGAGAAAGTACATGGGGATTAGCATGACTTCCCAGAAAAAGAAAAAGAGGAATAGGTCTAAGGCGGTGAAAACGCCCACCACACCAGCGAGTACCCATAACAGGTTAAAATAGAAAAATCCTGCGCTGTCATCTTCAATTTCGCTCCAGGAGGAGAGCACCGCGATCACGCCAAGGAACAAGGTGAGTGCGATGAGTACCAGGCTTAAGCCATCCATCGCTAGAAATAGATCGATACCAAAGCGTTCTATCCAAACCTTTGATGTTTGCACTATCCATAAGTTATTTTCCGCTAAGGCCGTAGCTTCGATATTCAGCTTAAGATCCGTGCCCGAGCAGAAATTCCAGAATACCAGGGCATCTATGATTACTGTCACGATTGCGATTACACGAGGCAGCGAGCTGTTAAAACGGCCCGCTACCAGTGCTACTACACCACCGGCAAATAATATTGTTATTAGCCAAATAAGAATCATAAAAGAACCGCCGTGAAAAGAGTGAATATTAATCCGATAACCATACAGGCTACATACCAACGGGTACCGCCAGTTTGTGTCGAGCTGGCGATACGGTGGAATTGACGAGTCACCACTACTACGCCTCCATACATTGAATCAATTACATCGGCTTTGTTAATATCGGCAGTAAACTTAAAGGGGAGTACAAATAAGTGATCGTATATCCAATCAAATCCCCAGCCGCTGCGCCAAAAATCCTGTAGCTTTACCATGAGCGGGTGTTTCGAGAACATGGCGGGATCTAGCCATTTTGCTTGGAAGAATACGTAGGCAATAAATATCCCAATAAAGGGGACCGCCCAGAGCACAATGGTGAGCCCCGTATGATCCTGTCCTTGCGCTAATTCATGAGTGCCTGCTGGCAGCACATCAGCAAGCGGTAAATGATAAAAGTGTCCTAAACCTCCGAGTAGGGACAAAGTGCACAAAATCAGAAGAGGGCCTTTCATAATGTAAGTTTGCTTGATATCGGGTTCGGTTTTTGTTTCACCAAAGAAGACGATAAAAATTAATCGAAAACTATAAATAGCGGTAATCAAAGCGCCCAATACCCCACCAGCAAATACCAGAGGTCCACCGGTAGCGGAGTAATAGGCACCCAGTAAAATTTCATCCTTACTGAAAAACCCGGAGGTGCCAGGTATACCAGCCAAACAAGCACAACCAATGACGAAACTTAAAAAGGTGACCGGTAGTTTGTTCCACAATCCACCCATTTCAAAAATNTCTTGTTTATGNTGAAGACAAAAGATAACCGANCCNGCGGCNAANAATAANANGGCTTTAAANAAAGCGTGGGTCATCAAATGATATATNGAGGCNGACCANGCNCCAACGCCTAANCCCAGAAACATATANCCNATTTGNCTAATNGTGGAATANGCGAGTATGCGTTTGATATCTGNCTGCGTGATAGCNCTGAATCCNGCGAGTAGTAAAGTAAACAATCCTATACAGACAACGGCGGATTGAGCAATGACGGAAAGCTCAAACAGGGTGTGTGTACGGGCCACNAAATAAACCCCTGCGGTNACCATGGTGGCGGCGTGTATTAATGCACTAACGGGTGTNGGNCCNGCCATGGCGTCAGGTAACCAAGTCTGCAAGGGNAGTTGGGCGGATTTACCCACTGCNCCGCCCAGTAGTAATAACGCAATNGTAGTAACCATCATGGAATCTTGATCCCATTGATCGGGCGCAGCGGTTAGGATCTCTTGGATATTAATGGTGCCCAGTTCGTTAAATAACATAAATAATCCGANGGCCATCGCCGTATCACCGATACGAGTGACCACAAANGCTTTTCTTGCNGCNGCGCCATTTTCAGGATCCTTATACCAAAAACCGATGAGTAGATAACTACACAGACCCACACCTTCCCAGCCGAGGAACATAAAGAGCAGGTTGTCTGCCAACACCAACACCAACATAGCGCTGACGAATAGATTGAGATAAGCAAAATACTTAGCGATGCTCGGATCGTCATGCATATACCCAGCGGAGTAACAATGTATTAAGAACCCTACGCCGGTAATCACGTTTAGCATGACAATGGTTAAACCATCNAAATGCAGNGAAAAGGCAGGCTNAAAATCGCCGACACTCATCCATGTCCATAAATGTAAAACAAAGTTTCCACTATCAGGTGGTGCGCTAAGAAACTCTTTGCTGATAAACAGCACCACGAGAAATGCCAATCCTACGGAACCGCAGCCTATTGCTGCAGCTACTTTTGGCGGAAATGGTACAAAGATCAGCACGATAAACCCAATTAGGGGTAGGGCGGGAACAAGCCAAAGCAGGTCTAACATCTTAACCCCTCATTAGTTTTGATTGGTCAATATCAAGAATATTGTATTTTCGGTGTATCTGTAGAATTAGACCTAAGGCCACGGATACCTCCGCCGCTGCTAGGGTCAGTATTAGAAGAAACATTATTTGCCCGTCCGGTTGTCCCCAGTGAGAACTTGCGCCGATAAACGCTAGCCCTGTAGCATTGAGAGCGATTTCAAGTGACATCAATATATAGAGTATATTTCGCCTTACCATGACACCCACTAGGCCAATCGTAAAAATAACGCCAGCCAGTAGCATAACTTCGTCCATTGAAACGGGAGCGCTTGTCATCAGTCTTTCCTCATTGACGGGTTTTGATTGTTATCACCCGATTTCATCTTTAATTATATTTTTTAATCATCGCCCTTTTGCAAAGGTCGACCTAGATGATAGGCACCAATTAAGCCTGCCATTAATAACATAGAGGCCAGTTCAACCGCTAATAGGTAAGGGCCGTAAAGGGCAATACCTACTTGCTTTGCATCCACTAGTGTGTCGGGCGATTCCGAACCGTAAGTTTGTTGCGTAATAATGTAAATGAGTATCGCCAGTAAAATAGCGGCTAGTACGCTGGGACCAAACCAGATGAATGGTGTCATTAGCGCGCGCTCTTGGTACTCAGCTTGATGCCCAAGGTTAAGCATCATAGTGACGAAGACAAAAAGAACCATGATTGCGCCNGCNTAAACAATGACNTCTAATGCNGCGGCAAAGGGCGCNCCCAAAATATAAAAGATAACCGCCATAGAAAGCGACGAGACAATAAGNTAGAGCAANGCATGTATCGCNTTCATCCTGGTGACTACCATGAGGACGGCTGCNATGGTGACGGCTGAGGTTAAGTAAAATGTAAAGGCTTCCATGTATATGTCNCAATCTGTTTAGGGAGNTAAATTGTCTGTTTAAGGAGTTAAATGGCCTACGGCATTAGACTGGTTAAATCAACTGGTTTCTCTTCATTTTCNGCTTCCCCTTTGCCTTTGCCATCAATCGCTTTGCCNGCCACTCGNTAAAAATTGTAATCGTGATATTTGCCCGTACCCTTGATTAGGAGNTCCTCCTTCTCAAACACCATATCTTGACGCTTATATTCGCCTAGCTCAAAGTCGGGTGTTAATTGGATTGCGTAGGTAGGGCAGGCCTCTTCACACATTCCACACATAATACAGCGTGAAAAATTGATCCGAAAAAAATCTGCTACCCATCGGCCATCTTCTCTTTCGGTTTTTTGTAGGGAGATAGCTTCTGGTGGACAAACTGATGCGCAGAGGTTGCAAGCAACGCAACGCTCCTCCCCGTCAGGATCTCGGGTCAGAATAATTCGTGCGCGGTAACGCGGTGAGAGATAGGGTTTTTCCTCTGGGTACTGAACGGTAACGGATTTAGTAAACAGGTGCTGAAATACAGTCCATATTGATCTCAGTTGGCTACCGAACACATCAAATAAGTTCATGTCTGTTTAATCACTCTTTTTATGTATCTTAATCAGTTGTTAATGGGATCCAGTTAATCGGGTTCAGTTATTTGTCTACAGTTATTTGTCTTCAGGCTTAGAAAACTCAATAAGCATTTGGTGATATGTGTACGGCTATTACCATAATATAATCGCTGCCGTAATCAGCATGTTAAGCAAGGATAAAGGCAACATCACCTTCCACCCAAACGCCATTAGTTGATCATACCGAGGTCTTGGCAGTATCGACCCTACTAAAATAAAGAACAAAATCAAAAGGACGGTCTTGCCCACAAACCAAACTATAGGCGGCAGAAATGGGCCATGCCAGCCACCTAAAAATAGCGTCGTAATAAGTGCGGAGGCCAATACCACTCCGGCATATTCGCCAATATAAAACATGCCGAACTTCATGCCTGAATACTCTGTATGGAATCCTTGTGTTAACTCTTGCTCTGCTTCCGGCAGGTTAAAGGGGGCACGATGAGTTTCTGCAAAAGCGGCGATGGTGAATATCAAAAAGCCAAGACACTGGGGAATGATGAACCACATATCTGCTTGTGCGTTGACAATTTCTCTGAGATTAAATGAACCCGCTAACATCACCACGCCCATTAAAGACAGGCCCATGTAAACCTCATAGGCAATGGTCTGCGCCGCAGCTCGAATACCGCCTATTAAGGCGTACTTATTAGCAGAGGAATAACCCGCTAACAAAATACTGTAAACACCAAGAGAGGTAATCGCCATAATATAGAGAATTCCGATATTGAGGTCGACGACGCCAATGCTCGGGGTGATGGGCACCACAATAAACCCTAACAGCGCTACTGCCATTACAATGGCTGGCGCAATGACGAAAACGCCTTTATCAGCAAAGCTGGGTATCCAGTCTTCTTTAAAGAACATTTTAATGGTGTCAGCAAGAAGTTGACCTACGCCGAGTGGACCGATTCGGTTGGGGCCCACTCGATCTTGCAGAATAGCCACCATTCTTCTTTCAACCCAAATCAGAAGTGCGGCGGTCATCAACACAGTCATTAATATCCCCACTATATTCAATAGAGGGAAAAACATATGTTCATAAAAGAGAGAGAACCAATCTTCAGTCATTGTGTGTTCCCTTAAAGAATAATTTGACGCTACTGGCAAGTGCTGGATCTGTTGTTTTGGTCAATGTCATCGATTGACTGAAGGAGCCAAGTCGAAATTCTCTTAAGCGTGGTAATCCAACCGATCCTCTGGCCAAGGACGCATTGATACTAACGCTGAGTACCACTTTAGAATCACCCAGTTGAACCAAAAGGGCAGAGCCCTTTTGAACCTCTAGTGCTGCTGCATCATCAGGGTTGAGTGCCACATAGGGCGTAGGAATCCGTTGTTCCAGATCGGGAGCGTGGGTGCTCAACTCATCGCTACCAAAAATATGATAGAGGGTGACAGCTTGATAACCGTTATCTTGCTCTTGTTTAGCGGGCACTTCAAACCAGGCGGGTTGTTTTTCCTGTTGTTCAAAGAGTCTCATTCCGGGGTCGCCACCTTTTAAATGGCCACCTACCGTGTTCTGCATTTTATTAACGGCTTCGACGGAGTTCCAAGCGGGATGCCAAATGTCAGGCTGCAACGCGGGCGGTAAATCTTTATGAAGACCTTCCATTGAAAACGATAATGCAGATTCAGCATCGTAGGGACGTCTAGTCTCGTCTACGTCGATGTGGGAATACATAGAACCACGACCGCTATACCGGTGAGGTTGTCTTGCTACTTTTTTCCCACTGATTCGGAAAGCCGCATCGGGCGCAGCATCTATTATCTTTGACAGTATTGGAAATTCTTCTGCGCAAGCTGCTGTGAGTTCATCGAAATGCTCAACATTAAGATGAGGCGTTGCTTTGTTCAACCAGCTCCAGCTGGATCGAGGTTTATCCGCCGGGGAGTGAACGGCGAAATAGCGTTGTGCTCGGCCTTCACTGCTAAGGAAAGTGCCTTCGGATTCAGCGAAGGTAGCAGCGGGAATAACAAGATCAGCCTTAGCGGTGGTCTTGTTATTGAGATGGTCTAACACGACTATGTTGTCCACCGTCTGTTCGAAGTCTTCGAGGATACTGGATTCAATTTGTTGGCTTAAATCCGTTTCCAGCACTACTGCTGTGATGGAGGCATCGTTTTTGGCGAGGACTCGTTTCACGGCCGCCGCCACATCGGCGTCTGGGTTATCGGCGATCAAAGCACTTAAACCTAGGCTATTCGCGTTTTGGCACACTAGGCTAATGAGTGTGTCTTTTTTATGGGTGTTCAGAGCATTGGCGATATTAGCACTCGCTTCGATTACCGAAGTATCCTCGCAGCCACTACCTGAAATAACTAAGGGTCGACTTGCCGCTGTTAAAGTAGAAGCAATTTGTTGGGCCAAGGTAGATTCTGAGTCGCTCAGATCAGTCACCGCTGGAGCAGATGAATCGATAGCATGGGCAATGGCCATCCCAATACGAGCTAAATTATTTGGTGTGGCGTGGTAACAGAGCTCGGCAATGTCGTCAATATCTGTGGCAGCCGGTGTTAAGTTATAGACAGGGGATAGTTCAGTCTGAGTGATGTTTTTGACAGCAGCGGCTTGCCAGAGTGGTATTCTTGCAGCCGAGGCTAGTTCCTTACCTTTATTCTTTGATGCTTCTCGCACCGAAAGTGCTAGCAGGGGGGCCGTGTTGAGAATATCTTCGCCCAATATCAACACGGCATCTGCAGTTTTGACTTTAGTGAGCGTGGCAATTTCCGCAGGAGCATTGCTTAATATCGACAGGATAGTGTTATTTGCCTGTTGTTCGTCGTGAGAAACTCCTGCGTAAAAATTATCTTTGCCCACCATTTTCAATAAAGCATAATTTGCTTCTAGTGAGGCCCTCGGGGAACCGATACCAATTTTTGTTCCGCCAGCAGAGAGTTGACTTAGTTTTTCGAGACACTCTTTCGCGCTGATAGCAACTTGTTTATCGCCTTCTTGTATTAGAGGTGTCGTTAAACGGTTGTCACCATTAACGTAGTCATAGCCGAAGCGGCCGCGATCACATAGGAAGTAGCCATTGACTTCACCGTGATAACGATTGACTACTCGTCGTAAAATCCCATAACGTTCACCCGGGCTAGTGTTGCAGCCCAGGGAGCAGTGAGTGCAAATTGACGGAGCCGTTTGNAAATCCCACTTTCGAGTAAAGTGATTGCTGAAGGTCCTATCTGTGAANACACCGGTAGGGCAGATTTCCACTAGATTGCCACTGAAAGGGCTTTCTAAGGTGCCATCCTTATCTCGCCCGAAATAAACCCAATTGCTAGATCCCTGTGCCTGTAGATCTGTGCCACCAGCCACATCCTCATAATAACGTACGCAACGATAACAGGTAATGCAGCGATTCATTTCATGATTGATAAAAGGACCCAGTTTTTGATTCTTGAAGGTTCGTTTCTTTCCGTCATAATAACGAACAGTGTGTTCGGATAAGTTGGTCATATCCTGAAGGTGGCATTCACCGCCTTCTTCGCATACCGGGCAGTCGTGAGGGTGATTCGACATGACTGATTCAATGCAGTTATCGCGGAATTCTTGTGTCGCCTGATCTTTGAGAGAGATGATCATGCCGTCCGTGACTGGTGTCATGCATGACATGACCATTGCACCGCGTTCGTCATTTTCATCTCGATATTGTTTGACTGCACATTGTCGGCACGATCCCACGGACCCAATACTGGGGTGCCAACAGAAGTAGGGTATCTCCAAGCCAAGCTGAATGCAGACCTCTAAAAGATTTCTATCCGCATCTGCTTCGTAGGACTCGCCGTCGATAATGATAGTCGGCATGTATGTTCTCCAGCTCCTTTCCATGTTCGGTTTTTAAAAACAGGTTCCGCTTTTATAAACGCTGTTGATGTTCAGTATTCATTGCCGATAAGGACAACACTTCTGATTAATATGATTGTCGAAGTCCTGCCTAAAAAACTTTAANGCGCTTTGTANCGGTTCTACTGCACCCGGCGCTAAGGCNCAAAAGGTTGTGCCTGGCGCTAAGAACCGTGTAAATTTTTCTAAGATTGGGATATCTTCTTCACGGCCTAGGCCATCTTCTAATTTTTGTAAAAAGTGTTCTATCTGAGGCAATCCATCTCTACAGGGTGTGCACCAACCACAAGACTCCTGCGCGAAGAACGCAATTAAGTTGAGCGTCATGCCAACGGGGCAGGTTTTATCGTCGAGTATAATTAGCTGCCCTGTGCCCATTCGACTACCGGCTTTACCGATAACCTCATAGTCCATAGCTAAATCCAAATGATCTTCAGTCAAAAAATCCGTAGATCCACCACCCGGTAGCCATCCTTTTAGTTTGTAACCGTCCTTCATGCCGCCGGCATGTATCTCTACTAAATCTCGCGCGGGAGTGCCCAAGGGTAGTTCCCATGAACCGGGTTTTTGCGCACGCCCACTCACGCCGTATATTTTTGTGCCGGCATTGTCACCGAAGCCTAAGTCTTGAAACCACGATGCGCCGTTNCTGAGTATGTGAGGAANNTTGCAAAAAGTTTCCACATTATTGACGATAGTGGGTTTTCCCCATAATCCCGATACTTGCGGGAANGGGGGTTTTGCGCGGGGGTTGGCGCGCCGACCTTCCAGCGAATTGATTAGCGCAGTTTCTTCACCGCAGATATAGCGGCCAGCGCTGCTGTGCACGTAAAGCTTGAAGCTGAAATCGGTATCCAGAATATTATCACCGAGTAGATTGTTTTCTTCNCATTCTGCGATGGCNNCNGACATNCGACGNGCCGATTCAACGTACTCAAANCGTAGAAANACGTATCCTACGGTTGCAGCNNTGGCATAGGCNGCGATGATCATCCCTTCGATTAGCTGNTGNGGGTCACCTTCCATTAACATACGATCTTTAAAAGTGCCTGGTTCCATTTCATCTGCATTACAAACCACGTATTTTGTCTTGGGCGCGTCGTCACCTGAGGGGACAAAACTCCACTTTAACCCTGTGGGGAATCCAGCGCCGCCGCGACCTCTCAAATTGGATTCTTTAACTTCTTCAAGCACCTCAGCGTGGGTTTGAGAAAGTGCTTTTTTCAGGCCGTCATAGCCACCCGCTGCTTGGTATTGAGTCAAGTTGGGTGCTGTTTTTCCTTCACCGATATGTTGAGTTAATGGTGTTTCCATGGTCTAAGGTTATCTTCAGCTATTATATAAAGTGGACTAAGAATATTAGTTTGTTAATTCTCAGTTTGTATTTGGTCTCCAGTGGCCAACCTTTTTAGTCGACGGTCTGTAGTTAGGTATTTATGTGGTTTTGTGGTTATGTAGTTTGTAGCTATCTAGCTATCTAGCTATCTAGTTATCTGGTTATGTAACACTGTTTGTCGCTGTGTATTGCCCTTTTATTGCGGTTTATATCCGTATTTTCTTACAATCTCTTTCGCTGTTTCTTCATCCACATCTTCGTGTAAATCATTATTCACCATTAGCACAGGTGCGTGGTCGCAAGCACCCATGCACGGGCCCGGCAAAAGGGTGAATTCACCATCTTGTGTGGTTTGGCCATACTCTAAATTTAATTCGGCTTTCAAGCTGTCTCGAATCTTTTCATAGCCCAATGCCCAACAAGTGACGCTATCGCAGATACGAACGACTTTTTTGCCGACGGGCTGTCGAAAAATTAAATTGTAAAAAGTGGCGACACCTTCCACTTCAGCGGCAGATAAATTGAGATAGGCTGCTATAGATTGGAGGCTCTCATCAGAGACCCAGCCACGGTTAGCTTGTACTATTTTCAGCGCCTCGATGGTGACTGCGCGATTGTTGTCGTAGTGAGAGAGATCGGCATTAATTTCTTCGACTTCTTCGGGGGTCAGTATTCCCACCGGTCCGACTCTTTCACGCATATCTATCATTACACTGGCCTCAACGCATTCTTAAATATTATTTTGTGCTCTATCTACTCAGTCACACTTATCTTCTCGGTCACACTTATCAGCGATCCACATCCGCCATTACAAAGTCTATGCTAGCGATGATGGCAATTAAGTCTGCCAGCATCAGGCCGTTACTCATAAAAGGTATCATCTGCAGGTGGGCAAACGAGGGTGTGCGAATGCGTGTTCGGTACGATGTGGTGCCACCGTCACTTATTAGATAATATCCGTTCATCCCTTTGGTGGCTTCAATGGGGATAACACACTCGCCAGCAGGTATAACAGGACCCCAAGATACGGTGGTGAAATGCTGTATCAGCGTCTCGATATCATGCATGGTGCGTTCTCTAGGTGGCGGGGTAGTGAGTCTGTGGTCTGCTTTGATGGGGCCTTCAGGCATGTTGTCCATGCATTGTTTTATGATACGGATACTTTGTCGCATCTCTTCGACTCTTACCGCGCAGCGATCATAAATATCCCCATTAACGCCCACTGCCACCTCAAACTCAAATTGGTCATAGCCTGCATAGGGTCGTTTTTTTCGAATATCCCAATCGCAACCTGTGGCTCTCAACATGGGACCAGTGGCCGCCCAATCCCAGCCTTCGGCGGTGGTGAAGCTACCTAGGCCCTTTGAACGTTGTTTAACGATAGAATTTCGCATGATCATTTTGTCGTAATGATCTAGCCGCTTCGGCAGATACTCGACGAATTCAGCCATCAATTTTTCCCAACCACGAGGCAGGTCTTCCGTAACGCCACCCAGACGAAACCAGCTGGGATGCTGACGACCGCCAGTGATGGCTTCAATGATTTTGTAGGCCTTTTCACGGTCGATAAACATGTACAATACCGGAGACATCTGCCCTAAATCTTGGGAGAAGGTGCCGTAAAACAGCAAGTGGCTCATGATTCGTGATAGCTCGCAGAGCATTATTCGGATCACCATGGCGCGCTCTGGGACAACAATATCGGCCATTTTTTCAAGTGCTAACAGATAGGGGAGATTGTTCATTACCCCAGCCACATAATCGATCCGATCGGTGTAGGGAATATAACTATGCCAGGACTGGCGCTCGCCAATTTTCTCTGCTCCGCGATGATGATATCCAATTTCCGAGACTGAATTTATAACCTCCTCACCCTCCAGTTGCAGCATCACTCTGAACGCACCGTGGGCACTGGGATGATTTGGGCCCAGGTTCAAGTACATATAATCTGTGCCCTTGCCAGAGTCCGTGTCCATTCCCCATTTTTCAGGCTCGATACGCAATGCGTCTTGCTGCTCATCAACCCAAGCGTCATCGAGGTTAAAGTCTTCCATTTCGGTGGCGCGGCAGGGGTGTTCTTTCCGCAAAGGATGGCCTTTCCAGGTGGGGGGTAGCAGTATGCGGTATAAATTGGGATGGCCATCAAACACAATGCCAAACATATCCCAAACTTCTCGCTCATACCAATTAGCGGAATTCCAGATATCAGAGACTGTTTTGAGTTTTAGATCGGCATCTTGGAGTGGGATTTTAATGCGGATATCGTCGTTACGCCCAGGTGAAATAAGGTGGTAGACCACGGTGAATTCACTGGCCGGTTGACCTTGACGATGGGTACGTAGGCGCTCGTCTATGGCGGTTAAATCATAAAGTAATAAATAGGGGTTGTTAATGTCGTGTCTTAAAAAATGCAGAACTTCATGAAAGCGATTTCTACTCACCCAAAGTGTAGGGATATTATCCGCGGTGGCTTGAACGACAAAGAGGGATACATCAAATTTCTTGAATAGCTCGGTTACGGTCTCTGATCGTTTTAACCCTGAGGCATTTGAGCCGTCTGTTTTTGCGGTAGGTGCACTAGCTTCCACTGTAGTGTATTCCGTATATGTTGTTTTCAGTTGGTCCTGATCGATAACCTTTTATCTTCGCGATGCTCTTGTCTTTCCTTGTTGATACTCTTCTGTCCCGCAGCCGATGCTCTTGTATAAAGGCCTATACTTCATCTGGAGATCTAATCTCTGTCATGTTAATGCGTTTTTCGCGCATCGTCTCTTTTTGTGATTTTCGAGGTACTCTTGTTACACCCTCTGGGCCTATAACCCAGCTTAGTGAGCGACGCTCAGATTTTACGATTTCTTGTAGTAACATGAAGGCATGATGAAATGAGTTTGGTGATGGCGGGCACCCTTGCATGTAGATATCTACGGGCAGAAATTTGTCTACCCCTTGCACTACAGAGTACACGTCATATAGACCACCGGAATTGGCGCAAGATCCCATGGATATAACCCACTTAGGCTCTAGCATCTGTTCGTAAAGACGTTGCACGATAGGCGCCATTTTACGAAATACAGTGCCTGCTATTACCATAAAATCCGCTTGTCGAGGGGTAGCTCGAATCACCTCAGCTCCAAATCGAGAGAGGTCATAATCACTCATTAATGAGGATGCAAATTCGACGTAACAACAAGAGATGCCAAAGTTGTATGGCCAAAGTGAATTCGATTGTCCCCATGAAACCCATTCTTCTACCTTGCCCATCACCACATTTTTCTGAACTGCTTCGATAAGCCTTTCTTCGTCATTCTTTTGAGAATGAGGGTTTTGAGGAGAATCGTCACCGGGTTTGCTCAACGACCATTTCATAGCGTTGCTCACATTTAGTTGATCAATTTCAAGTGCGTTTAGGTACTGATCTAGTAGTCAGATTTTTTAGTGCTGCACCACTGTACTCNGCNGTTTTGTTTGCGGGTGTTAACNAAATCAATAACGTTAATATTTCTTATAGCTGGATTGTTGNAATTTTTGTCTCTTGGTTCGCCAATCCAGAGCACCCACTCGCCATAGATAGACTAAAGCAGCAAAGAGAATACTGATAAATATAACGACTTCTATATAACCTGCCCAACCAACATCTCGGAGAGCGATGGCGTAGGCGAACAGGAAAACAGCTTCGAGATCGAATATGACAAAAAATATAGCAAGTAGAAAAAAGGGGACAGGTATACGTATTCGGGCAGTGCCCTGGGGAACGACACCGCATTCATAGGGTTCGTTCGTTGCACGCATTCGTTTTTTGGAACCTCCAAGTAGGGAAGACATTAGCATCATGGCTATGATAATAACCATGACAGCACCAAAATAGACAACTAAAGGCCATAAGGGGGCTGACGTTTCCATAAATTCCTTTTCTACTTCTTGTTGTTTAGCCGCATTGTGTTGCATTACTGCATAGTTTTTTTGTTGTAACAAATAACTATTTCTGTCGATCAACTACATTTCACAATTAATCAGTTTTGCTGAATACACTTAGAGCTCATTTAGGAAGAGTACAATCCGTTTTCTCTCTGTCCTAAACACTGGCCATATATACCACATTTGAATATAAAATCAACTCTGTTTTTATATTTAAGCGAAGTATCGGGACTAACTTTTTGCCATTTGACCTAAGGCGAAATCAGTTTAAGACTACAATAAAATAATCAAAGAACAANAATCATCGAGCCATCTACCACTTGACGTCTTAAATAGATTGGCGTAACTATAAATGATGCTCATTAAGGAAGTTGAGCAATCAAAGCAGAGAGTCAGTAGGTAAACCCGTTTATCAAAACGGTTTGCTTTAGCAAATACGCNTTAAATATAGTTAATGAGAATAATAAAGTAAACGCAATTTGGATAATGANCTCCGCACTAAANTTGAAAGTAGCGACAAGGAGAAAGCGATGCTTAGGTCAGTTAATGGCGACGATTTTATGACAGAGAAGCCGGTCACCTTTAAACCAGACACGGACCTGTTTCATGCCATTCATATTTTATTGAAGCATAAGATTTCAGGGGCCACTGTGTTGGATGATAATCGCAACGTAGTGGGTATTCTTTCTGAAATGGATTGCTTAAAAGCCATACTGGATAGCACTTATCACGGTACTTCAGTAGGGGGCACTGTGGGACAATACATGTCCAAGGCTGTTGATGTATTACCGGCACATATGGATATTGTTGACGTAGCGAAATTCTTGATCGATAACAACAGACGGCGAGTACCTATTGTGGAGGATGATGGATCATTTGTAGGCCAAATTAGTGCTCGAAGCATTTTAAAAGCCATTAAAGATTTTGATGTTCCAAGAATAAAGAATGAAAAAGATTTTTATAACTAAAAATAACAGTTGGTGGAATAGTTTTTAGTTATAGTTTTTACTTATAGTTTTTACTTATAGTTATAGTTGGGCAATTATTTGTTGGCTTTCTGTCATCAAGCGAGACTCATAGCTCGGTCCAAACAAATTGTAATGGTTCATAAGGTGGTAGAGATTGTAAACATGCTTACGGATTTGATATCCGTCAGCCATGGGAAGTAGTCTGTTGTAAGATTGATAAAACTCCAAAGGGTACGATCCAAAGAGTTCAGTCATCGCAATGTCTGTTTCACGATCACCGTAATAGCATGCAGGATCATAGATTACGGGTTCGCCATCTGCCGTCATCGCGGCATTGCCTGCCCAAAGGTCACCATGCAATAAGCTTGATGCGGGAGCGTAGTTGTCGAAGATAATCTCCACATGATCAATGATGGTTTCGACAACTTTGACTAATTTGTTATCTAATCCCCTTTTTAAAGCCAGCTCTAATTGAAACCCTAAACGTTGCTTTTTTATAAACACTGACCAATCTGATTCGCTGTGATTGCTCTGAGGGGTTAGCCCAATAAAATTATCCTGCTTAAACCCATAGAGGTTTTGGTTTTGGTGGTGATCTTGATGTTGATGCAAATGCGCCATTTGCTCGCCTAGTATTACAGCGGCGGTTATATCTAATGGCTTGAGATCAAAATACTCCATCGCGATAAAACTATGTTGTTGCGTACATCCGGTGAATAACGCTTTAGGTACTCTGACTGTATTCGTATTGGCCAGAGCGGTGAGGCTAGTTTCTTCGGCAGTGAAAAGAGAATATTTGCTGACATTGTTAAGTTTAATAAAGACATCTCTAACGTAGGTATCGCCCTCGATTTCTAGATGAAACGAGCGACTGATGCTGCCGCCCGATACGGAACGGCACCTCCGAATACAGCAGTTTTCTCCAAAAATTGATTTCAGCTCTGTCTCGAGAGCGCACTGGGTGGTTTGGTCCATAGCGGTGGTCTTTTTTATTGTTTTTCGGTCCCTAGCATAATACTTCCCTCAAAGTAGAGCCAGTAGTAACTATATGCCACATTTGATCTTCAAAACAGGTTTAAGGGCATTTTATGGTCTAAATTTTCTATCTGGTTTAATTTGGTACAACTACAATTAATAGGTGAGTATCAGGAATTAACAGATAAAAATTTAAGAATTAACCGGTGACATTCATGAACCGGTCAGCTAATTCATTTATCGGTTATGGCCGGTTTAGCTAGTTAGGTTAACCTATGTCCATTCGGTTAAGATTAATCTTCGGGTTTTCCATTGTCATTTGCTTGATGGTGGGACTGACCTCGTTTGCCTTGTTGCAAATGAAAGGTACAAAGGACCGGCTAGATTGGATAGTCGATGTGTCTGCGAAAAAAGTTGAGATTGCACAAAAGTTAAAAAAGGACTTATTGTCTTTTGCGCTTGTGGAAAAAAATGTCCTGCTCGTCCCTAATGTAGAGGAGAAGAAAGGTTTTATTGTTGCTGCAGAACAAGCTGCCAAGGAAGTCGAGTACAGCATCAATCAATTACGTCCCATTATCACGGACAATATGAAAGGGGAGTTTTCTTCTTTTATCAATGAGTGGAATCGCTATCTAGGTATTTCTAAAGAGGTGCATCAACTGGCACAAAGCGAGTCCCGACAAAAAGCCCACGCTCTATCTCAATTGCAATCTCAACAATCATTTGATGACGCGGTTAGTACCCTGCAATCATTGATTCAGTTAGAGGCCCCTATCGACCATTTGACTGCCTCTGAACAGAGTAACTCCAAAATCGTATTTGACATGACAGGCAGTTTAGCCCTGCATATTGAAGCCAATATGTATGGCATGCAAGAAAGTGAGAAGAATTTAATTGTTGCTAACAATGAAGAAGATATCGCTATCATCATCGGAGAAATTGAAAACGGTCAAAGCAATGTTCAAGAATATCTACAAAAACTAAAGCAGTTTGTGAATAGCGAAAGTGTACGTTGGCGTACGCTGAATTTAGAGCCTTTAGAGGAGATTAGGTGGTTTGAATCTCAATGGAGCGATTATCTCTTGCATAGTCTCAGCATCCGGCAGCTGATTGGCGAGAATACCGCTGAACGAGCCCGGAAGTTATCGATAGTCCAAGGTGAGCCACAGCTTGCACAGGTGCTACTTTTATTGGACTCCATTATTTCTATGAATGAAAACACTATGTTAGCTGATAAAAACCTGGGTCAACGGGAATACGAGCGAACTCGAATTTGGCTAGTTTCAGTCGTGTTGATAGCGATTTTTATCTCTGCCTTGATTGGTTTTTATCTGTCACGTTCTATCACCAATCCGTTACAGAAACTTGTTTTGGCCACGGGGGCATTGGCAAATGGAGATACATCCGTGCGCTCTGATCTTAAGGTTACTCACGAGATGCAATCCTTGTCTGAATCCTTCAATGAGATGGCAAAAACGATAGACGAAAGGGTCTGGCTGCAAACCGAACTTAATCATATTTCTACCGTTAGCCAAGGCGAGCAGGATAGAACTAAACTGGCTAATAATATTATCGCTGTGGTGGCTCAGCAGCTTGGTATTCCGGTAGGGGCTTTATACCTTGAAGACGAAGGTGTGTATAGTTTAGAGGGACGTTATGGGCTAACCGCTGAGTTTAGTGGTAAATCATACAAGTTGGGAGAGGGTATTATTGGTCAGGTTGCGCTGGAGGGTAAGATAAAAACCATTAATGACATTGCGCTTGATACAAAAATATTGCAGCTTGAATCAGGACTGCCCAATCTGGATAACACTTCCACCGTAGTGCAACCACTCATACATGATGGTGGTGTTCTTGGCGTCATAGTATTGGGGATAATAAAACCTCTAAGTGATACAGAGACTTCCTTTCTTAGCCAAGCATCCGAAAGTATCGCAGTGACTATTTCAATGGCTATCGCACATAAGAAGCAATTTGAATATTTACAAGACACGCAAAAACAAGCCGCAATGCTTAATCTTCAGCAGGAAGCATTAGCCGATGCAAATGAGAAATTAGAAAAATCCAACGATGAGCTAGAAGGGAAACGATCCTTACTAGAGGAGCAAAAGGTCGCGTTAGAGAATGCTAAACGAGAGGTGGAGTTGCAATCCGATGAGCTAAGGAGAGCGAACACGTATAAATCGGAATTTCTGGCCAATATGTCTCATGAGTTGCGTACACCGCTCAACAGTTTGTTGTTGCTGTCTAAAACTCTCAGCAAAAATACTGAAAAGAATTTAACGGAAGATCAAATTAAATCG
>JAESQG010000104.1 GCA_016765265.1 Pseudomonadales bacterium
ATTGCTGTCTTTATCTCCTTGCCCTGTGTCGCCTAGAAAAGCGCTAAAAGCGACTTGATCTTCAAATAAAACTATTGAGTACTTGCCATTGGACAAGGGTGCCGCCTGCCCCGTTAGCCGGCGCAAAGACTTCCCGCGATAACGGACAATATGGTTCCATATTACTTCGAGCCCGTTTTGAGGCACGGGGAAAGGAAAGCCTTTGGCATCAAAATTTTGTAACCCACTACCGCCATCTGCCATGTTCGCTTGAGTCGCATTGATTTTTGTCGCTAATTTTACAAATTCAGGATGGATAGCTGTACGCCGTGTTTGATAAACGTTGATATGAAATGTGTCATATTTTTTTATCATCGCAATTTGCCCTAAAGACAAATTATCTTTATATCGCTCAACATTTTCCTGATTTATGGTGAACTTTATTTTGTCATCTGGAAATGGATTGCACAGCCCCTTCCCCGCCACAAAGCAGGCTGGCGGTTCAGGCAACCCTCCTGCATAGGCTGGAATCTCACCATTGGCGTTCGCCTTTGTTTCAGCCCCGGCATAAGTGAGTTCACCCCCCAGTTTTCCCGCCAGTTCCACATCAACCTTCGCAAACACTACCCCGGAAAAACAAACGCCGATCAAATAAATAACTGTTATAATCTGGTGAGTTATTTCTCTCATGATAACAATCTCCTATATCCTCATCATCCATAACGGTGGATTAGGTTAAGTAACCTATTGATATTAGACTTGCTCTTAGGACTAAGGCTAGCTCAAGGGATTGTTTTAGCCATACGCTGACCGAGAGAAGAAGCTCTTTTTACACTGAATTTAGTCGATATTCGGGGCAAACAGAGCGTACTCAAACAAAAAATTTACAAACTGTCTAAGTATGGCCATCTCCTGATGTTTTTCTTTGAGGAAATAGTCACCTATTGTTGTGAGATTAACGAAAAAACTGTTGTGAAATTAATGAAAAAAACCGCACCACATTTAATGTCCTATCCCAAATATTGGGCGGAATGCTATGGCACAGCCCCGTTTCTACCTACGTCTAGGGACGAAATGGATCAATTGGGCTGGGATAGTTGTGACGTTATCATTGTCTCCGGCGACGCTTATGTAGATCACCCCAGTTTCGGGATGGCAGTGATCGGTCGTTTTCTGGAATCTCAAGGGTTTCGTGTCGGGATCATACCCCAACCAAGCTGGCAAAATACCACTGACTTTACCGCTCTAGGAGAACCCAACTTATTCTTTGGGGTAACCGCGGGCAACATGGANTCTATGATTAACCGCTACACTGCCGATTTGCGGATGCGAAGTGATGATGCGTACACCCCATACGGTGAAGGGGGTAAGCGACCCGATAGAGCTGTTATTGTTTATACCCAACGCTGTAAAGAAGCTTACAGCGATACTCCTGTCATTATTGGTGGTATCGAAGCGAGTTTAAGACGCATCGCACAGTATGATTATTGGAGCAATAAAGTACGTCGCTCTATCTTGGTGGATTCCGCTGCTGATATTTTACTATTTGGCAACGCCGAGCGGGCTATTGCCGATATCGCCCACAACCTCTCATTGGGAAAAAGCATTAAGGATATTACAAACATCCGAGGTACCGCTGTCATTCAAGATACCACTCCCAAGGGATGGACCGAGATAGATTCTACTCGAATCGACTGGCCTAACAATATCGATAAACTACCCAACCCATACGAATACCAGGCTAAGACCGATATCGATTCAAATACGAAGCCAGATGACAATGACAATGACAATACTGAAATTCCCATTCGTATTATTCCAATGCCCCTGCAAGGCAAAAAGAAGCTGGATCCCGCGACAACCTATATTCGACTCCCTTCCTTTGAAAAAGTCAGTCAGGATNCTGCCCTTTACGCCCATACATCTCGAATATTNCATTTAGAATCTAACCCACACAATGCGCGCACGCTAATTCAGAAACACGGGGGCAAAGAGATAATCATCAACCCCCCTCCCATTCCACTCAGCACCGAAGAGATCGACGGTGTCTTTGATTTTGACTACCAGCGCCGCCCCCATCCGCGCTACGGTGATGCGAAAATTCCGGCCTTTGACATGATTAAGCACTCGGTCAATATTATGAGAGGTTGTTTTGGAGGCTGTACCTTTTGCTCTATCACGGAGCACGAAGGCCGAATAATCCAGAGCCGTTCTGAAGAATCCATCTTAAAAGAAATAGAAGCTATTCGGGATAAATCACCAGGCTTTACCGGCACCATCTCAGACTTAGGTGGACCCACCGCAAACATGTATCAGTTAAATTGCAAAGACGACAAAATTCAAGCGAGTTGTCNCAGATTATCATGCGTCTATCCCGGTATTTGCGAGAATCTGGTAACCGACCATAANCCCACAACGCAACTTTATCGCAAAGCACGAAAAATCCCGGGGGTTAAACGCGTGGCTATCGCTTCTGGACTACGTTATGANCTAGCTGTCACTGATCCAGAATATGTTAAGGAGCTAGTAACCCATCATGTGGGAGGCTACTTGAAAATTGCGCCAGANCATACGGAATCAGGNCCNCTCTCAAAAATGATGAAACCGGGAATGGATTCATACTACGAATTTAAAAAAATGTTTGCTCGTTTCTCNAAAGAAGCAGGNAAAAAACAGTATCTTATNCCCTACTTTATCGCAGCACATCCAGGCTGCGAAGATGAAGACATGGTAGAATTGGCACTNTGGCTAAAAAAGGAAAANTTGCGNGTAGATCAAGTTCAAACNTTCTANCCGTCGCCCATGTCGNTGGCCACNGCNATGTATCATTCAGAACGCAACCCNCTGCAAAANATCACCTATAAAAGTGATAAAATGGTGATACCNAGAGATTACNAGACTAGACGNCTGCAAAAAATGATACTTCGTTANCANGATACCGACAACTGGCCCAATATCCGCAAAGCATTGCTAGAGATGGGCCACGGAGAACTAATTGGCAGCGGCCCTAACCAATTAGTGCCCGCTGAAGCGCCGCGCCACAACCCGAGAGGGAAACCCATGACAAAAAAACAAGGCAAACGCGGAAAAAGACGGTAGCTAATCACTAATCACTGCGCAGTGGGAAGAATTATTAAATAGAATGCGTGATGCTATTTAAAAAAGGTTAATGTCCTATTATGCCGACCTTATTTTCTGGGCCAAGCAGCCAAATGATCCATCAAACCCTCTCCCGAAATAGGGTATCCATGGGCTGGATAAACGGTGCGGGGATGTAGTCGACGCAACCGACGCAGACTCCGCCGCATCTGAAAAGGATTTGATAATATAGACGGAACCACCACCTGCCCTTTTTTCTTACTCCCCAGCACGGTATCACCGGAAATCAACTCCCCTGTTGACTCACAAAAATAACAGCAACTATCCCAAGAGTGCCCAGGAGTGTGCACCACTTGCCAATGGGGAAAGTCAGGAACCTGATTTTTGTGCTTTAACCGATAATCAATTTTGTTGCGTTCCTCAATTATTCCCACTCCCTTTTCAGTTTCAGTGTCACACGGCCCATCAGGTGTAAAGATGGGTAATGACTTGGCTTTTACATTTCGACTGGTACTGGCATACATAAGCCACATCCGTGGACGAAATAATTCCATAGATAAGGTAACGAAACGAAAGAAAAACCCCATAGGATCATTTACTGAATTTTGTACTAAGGAATGAGTGGCATGTGGAAAACCAACCTTACAATTACAGTATTTAGCTAATGCCAATACACCTCCACTATGGTCGGGATCACCATGAGTACAGAGCACCAACGCCACATCCTCTAATGATCGACCCAAGGTCTGAGTGATAAACCCCATAACGTATTTCTCACCACGCATTGCCACATCAATTACGCAGAGCTTATCGCCATGCTCAATAATGTAGGTATTAACATAACGCCCTTTTACATGGTGAACACTCATTTTCTTTCAACACCGTCAACAACAACTCATAAGGAAAATATAAATAACACTCTTTGAACAAACCGGTGCCTATACATTTCTAACTGACCTCAAACAACTCAGTATAAACAACTCAGTATAAACAAGGTTTACCGGCAGGAATCTATCGCTCGTTTAATAAGATCTTTAACTTCTAGGCCATCGTCCGGGTAGACGGCGATGCCAGTAGTGGTATCGGTTTCGATTTTATTATTATCGATAAAAACGGGTTCGTTAAGTGCCGTAATAATCTTATTCTCTGCTATCGAAAGGTTTTCAGCACTAACTGAATTTTCAAACAAAACAATAAACTTCGTCCGAGCTATACATGCAAAAAAATCTGTCTCTGACAGCAGCTTTCGAATTCGACTACTTAAAGTCACTAACAGCATGTCTCCCACAACTTCACCATGCAAACTCACCATGCTATCGAGGCCTTTAACTTCTATACACATGACTCTTAACTTAAACTCAGGGGAATGATGATTTATCAGAATATTGTGTAAGTGGCTTAATAAATGAGGACGATTCGGCAGCTGAGTCAAACTATCGTAGTAAGTCATTATGAACAGACCGTATCTAGCGCGCTCTAGGTTTTCCTCATTTTTCCGATAATACCCACCATAAATAAACACCCCTGTCGTTAACACAACAGCGAGCATAACCACCAGACCAATAAGAGCCCAGCTAATACTGGTCCATCCTAATTGCCACTCCACGTCTAACTCAAATTGCTGTTGATCATAACCCACCAGGTTTGAATAAGTTAACTTAGGAAACAAAAGGCTCTCAATGTTGCCACGAAGCTCGCCCACCATGTTCAACAA
The DNA here is from genome assembly GCA_016765265.1 of Pseudomonadales bacterium. Taxonomy (GTDB): domain Bacteria; phylum Pseudomonadota; class Gammaproteobacteria; order Pseudomonadales; family DC-out160; genus DC-out160. The sequence continues at coordinate 4,793 of JAESQG010000104.1, forward strand.
TATTCCTTCATTTTCCTGTGGCAAATAAGCAGGATGACGCAAGATTGTTGTTGTTCCCGGAAAGATACTCAGATTATCCGGCAACATCTCTATTGCTCTAATCACTAATAAAGCCAACAACTGCTCTTCGTCTGCGTCTATAGACGCTTTTCGCGTGGTTGGATGCAGCATTACATAGCCGAAATCCCCTTCCACTAATTCGAAGGGACGGGACATAACGGTACTCCCCCCCCGAATCGATTCCACCATCGCTCGACGAAGAAACGATATGGATTCTATATCAAGACCCATCGCCCTTTCTCTCTGCTCAACGGTAGCGGGCTCCATAAACACAATGGGGTAGTAAAAGGCCTTATCTTCTACATCAACGAAATGTACTTTGCTATTGTATACATAAGCTTTGAGTTTATAGTATTGGTTGCCCATTGCTTTCTGTTGTTGCGCGACCTCATCTATCTGCGAACGCTTGATCCTATTTACCGTTTCGATAAGGTAGATTTTGGAGTGTCGCTGCACCAGATTGTGAACATATTGCACCATGACAGTCTTATCGTGAGGCCCAACTACACTCAACAGCGCCGCAAAACTCTCCAATATAGTTTGATTTGTTAGCAATGTGCTATATACATGATTCCGAAGATTGCCCACGTGTTCGTCAAATTTAGTTTGCTCACCATTAATGTCAATTCTGATCACCGTGCCTATCAGCAAAATAGATAATACTAAAACGCATGCAACAAGTACTTTAACGAGTGAAGAAGCACTCAATTGAGAGTAGCTACTTAAACTTTCTTGATTTTCAAAATATTGAGCTGACCGGTGCATATCTATCTACCCTAGATAAAGTAAGTTCGAAATAAAAAATCGTGAAGGCTATTCGACATTCATTCATAACCAAAGATTCATAACCATAGATTCACGACCAAAGATACAGAACCAAACCGAGTTGAAACTTCATCATTAAAGGTAGCGTATAAAACTGTTTCTGCGCTCGAAATTGCATCGCTACCTCATTACAGTTAAAATTTCTAATGCGTGGGTCTGGATCCTCTGATGGCACTTTTCCCATTTTGCAAACTTTCCTCTAATCCATGCCCCATCCAGTGATCAAATGATTCTCTGTGCATTTTCACCAAAGCATGGTCATCGTCATCCGCTTCTGCTTCGTTTATACACTGGTGCGCATAAAGCAGCGCCTCCACAGCTTGCAGCATTCCTTGATAAGATATAGTGAGTTTTTCATGTTGATTTAGGAGCTTCTCATATGGGGCTTTATCTCCGCCGTATAACGATTCCAACTCGCGGTAATGAGACAAATTATCCAATACATCGCCATACATTGATTTGTATTTTTTGCGAAGTTTCTTTGCCCCTTCATCCATTCCTTCTTCTTGCCCTCGTCGATAGCCGACGACACACAGGCCGGGGACAATGACAAGGATCAACAAACACGCCCAGACAGGAAAAAACACCAGAATCCCTCCTCAATTAATCGCCTCCTATTTTCAATAGAGTATTCATACTCAACTAGGAAACATTCTTAGTTTAGCTCAACTCAGGATTTAGGCTTACAGATGTGCAAATTAGTCAATTCGCCATCAATAATGGCAATTGTGTTGGCGATAATGACAGATTAAGTAAGTTGGCCACCTAGCCATTTAATTTGATGAAACCAACCTTATGATTTTATAATGCCATAAAATTATTAAGCTTTTTTCTATAATCCCAAAAGCACCGCTTAAAACAATGGTTTCGAATGATTTATTCGCTTTTTATTACATAATTACTCCCCTTAGGGGCTAACATCTGCCCTAAATTTCAACTATGTAAACATCTTGTAATCACAGCTATCGTACCCCCAAAAAACCTGTTGACGAGTAGGGGCAAAATTCGGCAGACTGTTGCGAATCAAAGGAGTGGATACAAGGAGATACAAGATATCACTGGATGTCACCTAGTCTCTTTATCATCGAACACACCACCCTAAAACTGGAGAAACAACCCCGCTTATTAATGTGTGCTGAGGCCCTATAATATAAACATGCTTGGGCTGTAACATGCACTGCGCAAAGCTTCATACTTAAAAGTTAATACCCTAAAGTTAATACTCAAAAGTATCGAACTTAAATCTAATCAGCAGGCTAATTAGATAGCTACTCAGCAACAGAAATTATAGAGGTAAAATGATGAGTCCAATTGTAATTATTGGAGCCGGACAAGCGGGAGGACAGGCTGTCGCTAGTCTCAGACAACAAGGATATAAAGAAGAGATCATTTTGTTTGGGGATGAATCCCATTTACCCTATCAACGTCCTTTCTTATCAAAGCAATACCTCTCTGGCGAACATGAAGAAGGTAGAATCTTTCTACGAGCCGAAAAATTTTATCACGATCACAATATAACTTTACGTCTTGGCGAACGAGTGGCTTCAATCGATCCCAAGTCATGCCAGATCACAACCGCTGATGGCGAAAAAATTGAATATCAAGATTTGATTCTTGCAACGGGCAGCCGCCCTCGTCTACTCAAGATTCCTGGGTCTGAGTTAAAAAACATTTATTATTTACGTACTTTAGATGATGTCAACAAAATCAAACCCACTATTCAAGCAGGAAAAAAATTAGTCATTATTGGTGGTGGCTATATCGGCTTAGAAGTTGCCTCCGTGGCGGCCACGGCCGGCATGCTAGTTACTGTGATAGAGACTGAAGATCGAATTCTAAAACGAGTTACAACCTCTGAAATGAGCGAGTTTTATCACCAGCTGCATACCGATCGAGGCGTAAATATTATATTAAATTCTGGGGTCAATAGTTTTGAAGGTGGTGAGGAGCTAAGCCATGTAGTCTGCAAAGAGCATAAATTAGAGGCAGATGTGGCCATCGTTGGAATCGGTATTATTCCGAATATAGAATTGGCTGAAGAGGCTCAGCTAGAATGCGAAAATGGCATTACGACGAATCATCAATGCCAAACTTCAAGCCCTCATATTTATGCAGCAGGAGATTGTTCAAACCACCCTAACCCGATCATAGGCAGACGTCTAAGACTGGAATCAGTCCCTAACGCCATGGATCAAGCAAAGGTTGTTGCCGCTAATATTCTGGGAAAGGATACCACCTATTCCGCGGTACCGTGGTTCTGGTCAGATCAATACGAACATAAATTACAAATGGTAGGTTACTCCGCCGATGGCAATAGCCAAGTACTGCGAGGTGACAAGGACAAACAGCAATTTGCTATTTTCTACCTAAAAGACGATCATTTAGTCGCAGTAGATGCAGTCAATTCCGCTCGCGAATTTATGACAGGAAGAAAATTTTATGGACAAAAATTTGATTCCGTTAAGCTGGCTGATACGGCCATTGATGTAAAAGATGCAGTGATTTAATATTCTCTATTGTTGCGCTCCCTTTATTGTAATAAGGAACCGTAATAAAGAGACCTTCGCTAAACTAAGAACTAAAGTAGGTGAATATAAGTATGTCTAAAATTACATTTGTAAAACACACTGGAGAGAAGTCAACTTTCGATGCAGAAAATGGCATCTCAGTAATGAACGTTGCTGTAGACAACCTGGTAACGGGAATAGACGCTGACTGCGGCGGCGAATGCAACTGCGCTACCTGCCACATCTATGTGGATGAAAAGTGGTGGGACAAGGTAGGCGGAACTAACCCTACTGAGGAGGCGATCATGAGCTTAAACCCTGATAGGCAAGCCACATCTAGACTTTCTTGCCAAATAAAAGTTTCTGATGAATTGGACGGATTAGAGGTACACCTACCCGAATTCCAATATTAACATTTAACAGTACGGGAACAATATTATGAGCGAAGTCCCTGAGCCACGCACTAGCATGGTAGGAGTGGATCCTTCAGCGGTTCCACTAGAGGAATACGACGTATCCCAAAGAGAGTTGTTTCGCAACAACACCATGTGGGGCTATTTCGACCGTCTAAGAAAAGAGGAGCCAGTACACTACTGTAAAGACTCGGAATTTGGTCCTTATTGGTCCATCACCAAATTTGAGGACATTATGGAGATAGAGGGTAATCCAGAAGATTTCTCGTCTGAACCGGCGATCACCATTAATGACCCATTGGAAGAATTTGATATCACCATGTTTATCGCGATGGATGAGCCTACTCACGGCGATCAACGGCGTACAGTTCAGAACGCAGTTGCACCTCGTAACCTGGCTAACATGGAGAGTTATATTCGTGAACAGGTAGGGCTGATTCTTGATTCGGTACCCATCGGGGAAACCTTCGACTGGGTAGAAAAAGTCTCAGTGGAACTCACCACCATTATGCTTGCGACCTTGTTCAACTTTCCGATGGAACAGCGACACAAGTTAACCTATTGGTCGGACGTTGCAACAGCTACCCCTGGACCAGGCTCTCTAGTGGAATCTGACACAGATCGTATTAACATCCTCATGCGGGAATGTGTTCCTGCCTTTATGGGACTTTGGCAAGAGCGTGCCGCTGCTCCCCCCGCATTTGATCTCATATCTATGATGGCCCACGCTGAAGAAACCAAAAATATGGCTACCGAGCGGCCCATGGAATTTCTTGGTAACCTAATGCTCCTAATTGTTGGCGGCAATGACACCACGAGAAACTCTATCTCGGGCAGCGTTTTGTTCCTTAATGAAAACCCAGAGGAATACAAAAAACTTCAGGAAAACCATGATCTAGTGAATACAATGGTTCCGGAAATCATTCGGTATCAAACGCCACTTACGCACATGCGTCGAACTGTTAACAAGGATATTACCTTCAGAGGCAAACAGTTTAAAGAAGGTGACAAAATCATAATGTGGTACATATCCGGTAACAGGGATGAGGACGCCATTGATCGCCCTTATGATTTTATCATCGACCGCGCACGACCGAGACACCACGTCTCTTTTGGGTTCGGTATACATCGATGCATGGGGAATCGCCTAGCAGAAATGCAGTTACGCATAGTTTGGGAAGAAATTCTTTAGCGTTTCAAGAAGGTAGAATTGATGGGAGATCCAGTGCGCACCAATTCAAACTTTATCAAAGGCTATACCGAACTCCCAGTTCGAGTTCACGCTTTGTAAAGCCGCTGTTTTTAGGGGGGGTTCTACTCCCTAAAAACATCCGATGCTCTAAAGATTACTACTATACTAAACTAATAAGGTGCAGTTACACCCGCAGCTAAAATAAAAGCGACTACAACCTCTTAGCGCACGATAAATACTAACTAGATAGCAGAACACCCAACATCAGCAACGAGCGATAGAAGGTTTCCTTTCACAGAATAGGTATTACATTATGAGTGCAATCATACGGGAAGAAGCGCGCAACAGCATGTTAGGTAAGGACCCCTTAAAGGTTCCTCTTGAAGATTACGATGTATCACAAAGAGACTTATTTCGCACGGATACGGCGTGGGGTTTTTTTGACCGTCTAAGAGAAGAAGAACCAATTCATTACTGCAAAGATTCTGAATTTGGCCCTTATTGGTCTGTTACTCGATTTCAAGACATAATGGATATTGAAGGAAATCCTGAAGTCTTTTCATCAGAACCTACGATCACTATTGAAGACCCTATTGATGAATTCGATGTGTCTCTATTCATCGCCATGGATGAACCTGCTCACGGTAATCAACGCCGAACAGTTCAGAGCGCAGTTGCCCCGCGCAATCTTGCTAACATGGAGGATTTTATTCGCGAGCAAGCCGGCATCATCCTTGATTCACTACCCGTTGGAGAAACCTTTAATTGGGTAGATAAGGTGTCTATCGAGCTAACCACAATAATGCTCGCTACCTTGTTTGACTTTCCCATGGAAGAACGACACAAACTAACCTATTGGTCAGATGTCGCTATGACAACTCCGGGACCCGATGCTCTTGTTTCCTCAGATGAGGAACGTATTAATATTATGATGGGGGAATGTGCGCCAGCCTTCATGAAACTTTGGCAACAACGTGCCACCGAACCTCCCAAATTTGATCTTATTTCATTGATGGCACACGGTGAAGAAACAAAAAACATGGCCACTGAACGACCCCTGGAATTCATCGGCAACCTAATGTTACTAATCGTGGGGGGAAACGACACCACCCGAAACTCAATTTCAGGTAGTGTTTTATTCTTAAATGAAAATCCGGAGCAATACAAAAAATTGCGGGAGAACCACGGTCTTGTGGAGACAATGGTTCCTGAGATAATTCGTTATCAAACCCCTCTGACCCACATGCGCCGTACGGTGACGAAAGATATCACCTTTGGGGGTAAAGAGTTCAAAAAAGACGATAAAGTTATTCTATGGTATATATCCGGTAACCGCGACGACAGAGTTATTGATCGTCCTTATGAGTTTATTATCGATCGTGAACGTCCTCGATACCATCTTTCTTTCGGTTTCGGCATTCATAGGTGCATGGGCAACCGTCTAGCGGAAATGCAATTGCGCGTACTCTGGGAAGAGATTCTTAAGCGTTTCGAAAAAATTGAACTTGTGGGTGATCCTGTTCGCACCTATTCAACGATTATTAAAGGCTATACCGAACTCCCCGTTCGCGTTCATCCGCTCTAGGGACATTTGTTGAGGGAAGAACTTGAGAGGCANACCNGTTAGGGTGCAGCCTCTCATTACCATAGTATTACTACAAAACCATAGTATTACTACAAAACCATAGTATTACTACAAATCAAGAACCCAATATAGACTTCAACACATCACGATCAACAACCGGGTCACGTTGAGTGCCAGCAGTGATTTTATTTAAACCCGGTATCTGCGTTAACGGATCAACCAGNCCAATNCTCTTGGCATGTTCNCGAATTGCCGGTACAACATGTTCACCTAANAGTTGTAAGCTCCTCATCCGATCTTCATTATTCGCTTGTCCCTGAATTGCAAAGAAAGAGAAAACGCCAGGGCGAATGACCTCAATGATTTTCTTAATCTTCGGAATCACAGTATCAGGTGTGCCGATAAGGATCTGCATATTACGTTGAGCCTTATCAAGACCAGCGCGCAACTTCTGACGCACCACATCGTAGTCCACTGGCTCCGTAGCGGCTCCACCAGCCGAGCCCAGCTTGTCCCGAGAAATACCTAACCAGCTTCCACCGGGCTGCTTAGATAAATTACGGATGGCATCTTTGGAATTATAACCTGAAGGCAAAGTATGTTCGGGCCGGGAGAACGCGCCCTGGCCACCACCGAAGACAAAATTCTCACCAACTTTCTGAGCCTTCTCGTCAGTGTCGGCAAGAAAAGTAGGAATCAGATAGCCGAAATTCTCGGAGCCTGCCTGGTAACCATGCTTCTGAGCCTCATCAGCATAAAAATCCCACAAATCACAGGTTGGACCCAGGGACGTGCCCAAACCAATATAGGGATAAGCATGATCCGCACACCATTCTACGGTTTCAGGACTGAGGGTGCCTGGTATCCACATCTGCGGATGAGGCTTCTGATAAGGTAGCGCCCATGGATTCACGTGGCGATAATGAAAATGTTTACCTTCATAGCGCCAAGGTCCTGGCTTGGTCCAGGCCTGAATAATAAAGTCATGGGCTTCGTTGAACATTTCACGATTATAGGCAGGATTGGCATTATTGAAAAACTGTTCGCTACCGGCACCCCGCACCCATCCTGTTACCAGCCGACCTTTAGAGATTAAATCAATCTCAGCAAGCTCTTCAGCCATTCGCAATGGATGCTTGATAACGGGTAGTGGATTGCCTATTAAAACTATATTAACTTTGCTTGTGATGCGCGCTAAAATAGCCGCTTCCACATTCATCACACTCCCCATACAAAATGGATTGCCGTGGTGCTCGTTCAAACAAACTGCATCAAAGCCTAGCTCTTCAGCGTAGACTGCTTCATCAAGATAGTGATGATAATCTGCGGAGGCTTTTTCACGATCGAAATGTGAATTCGATACNCCAAAAAAAGCTTTGTTTTTGAGGACTACGTCCTCATCTACCCANCGATAGGGCCGCTCTGTAAAGTAAGCCAGTTTCATATTCTTATCCCTTCTAAATAGTTTTTCCCTTCTGAATGGTTTTATCCTTTTTNCCCCAACACCTTCGCCCCNAGCATCAGACACTAAGAACAAGTTAGCTGTTGGTTCTTGCTAGGGCTTCAAGTACTAAGAAAGCCTTCTACAGCATCTATAAAGGCATCTGGGTTTTCAATTTCTGGTCTATGGCCNGCGTTGCTAATCTCTGAAATCAAAGCGCCCGGAATTGCTTGTTTATAAGCATCGATACAGCCTCGGGGAGAAAAATTATCCTTTACCCCCCAAACAAGTTGGGTTGGTAAATCACCCACTCCTCGCAATAAGTGGCCCAGACTTGGGTTAAACATATAAGGTTCCCAACCTAGCCTGGTGGATTCGCTACGCGCTTCCTCAAATAATTCGAACTGCTCCGGGCTCATACCACCGCCGTATATATCNGCGAATTCCGGTGCCTCAGCATTCCAAACNGTNTGGATTANATGGGTTTTAATGGTTAAACAAAACATATCCAATATTTCCCCTTTAAGTGGCCTCAGCCCCAGAGGACCCACTAGCACAACTTTNTCAAATATATCGGGGTTTGATGCGGCCATCTCTGCAGCTATATAAGCGCCTGCAGAAAAACCAATGACGTCGATGGGTCCCAAGTCCAGCTCACGAATAACGCGCTGATAGAAACCACCTAAATCACGATAACTCATAATCCAGTCTTGTCGCGGAGTGCGACCAAAACCGGGCTGTAGTGGAATAATTAATTCATGGTTGTTGCTCAATGCTTCATTCCAACGCATCCAGCCGGTATACCCAAGCTCATCATGCAATACGAGCAGGGGTTTACCTGAACCTCCTTTTATCATCGTTAGTTGAGTATCTGCTACATCAACAACGGATTCTGATATAAGTGCCAATGATCTATCCTCCCTAATGATACATAGTCTCGGTCTAGCACCAAATCCATTGGCCAATGGTCATTCGCTAATGGTTCAGCATTTCAACCTGCGTCTTCTTTTTACTATCAACTTCTTTTTTACTGTATAGATTCAAACACCGTTAAAGCTTATGTTCAAGTGCTAGTGTCGTCGGTTAGTTTCGATCCAATGTTGCATGCGCAGCATTTTTGTTCTTGAGAGGTTGATAAGGTGGTTATCTTGTAATGATTCAACAAACAGGGTTATTCTTATTTTTTGATTTTAACGAGGCGAAAAAAATGGCATCAGCGACACAGGAAAACAAAAATACTTCAGAGGAGAAAGTCGTCAGGTTAGTCTCTCATGCACGCACGATTAGCGAAACTGATATCGTAAACTTCGTCAATTTAGTGGGACTGCATGAACCCCTTTTTATTGATATGTCGTATATTTCCAAGCATATGGAAGCCAGCCACCAAAAGCGATTTGCACCGGCGCCTATGATCATTTCTGTGGGTATGGGACTAGTGGCAACCTACGTCAGCAAAGCGATTGGTGAACTTATCAAGGGTGAGAATATTGGTGCTGGCGGCGGGTTGGTGGGACTCGAAGCCAAAGTGAAGGCAGCCGTTCATCCTGGGGATACTATTAGGGTTGAGCTGGAGGCACGTATTGGGGATCGCACCAGCCGAGGTTATACCATTATTGAATTATTACATGTCGTTAAGAATCAGCACGATGTTATCGTTTCTGAATTTACTGAGAAGGCCATTTTTATGCCGCCAGAAGCAGGTTAAAAATCCAAGCTATTACGACATTGAAACTCCCCTTATCAATCACTTAAAAAAATTAGGATACAAAAATGAAAGATTACGACTTCGATCCTGAATTTAAAAAACTGCTCAAAAACCTGCCCACCTTAAGTAATTTCTCTACTCTAGAAAGAGTCCAACGAATCAGAGATGCCAGGGAGAAGGATGGTTTATTGGGCGCCCCAGCAGATCGCGACGATGTCACCAAAGAAGACCGGATAATCCCTGGTCCCGAAGGTGATCCTGAGATTGCTATTAGAATCTATCGCCCCAAAACTGAATCTGAATCTCCGAGAGCGGGGGTTTATGAGATACACGGGGGCGGCTTTATGTTGGGCAATATCGATATGATGGATGCCTGGTGTCAAAAGGTGGCCTCGGTGATTGATGCTGTTGTTGTTTCTGTAGATTATCGTCTGGCACCAGAACACCCCTTTCCCGCAGGCATAGAAGATTGTTACGCGGGGTTAGTATGGATGTCAGAACATGCGTCGGAATTAGGCATTGATAACACCCGCATCGCGATCGCAGGCCAAAGTGCGGGTGGTGGACTGGCCGCTGGCACTGCGTTAATGGCAAGAGATAGAGGGGGCCCTGAGTTATGTTTTCAATTGCTAGAAATACCGGAGTTGGATGATCGTCTGGATACCCCTTCAATGTTGGCGTATACGGATACACCTTTGTGGAATCGACCGAACGCAGAGTGGAGCTGGAAACACTATCTAGGACCAGACCATAAAGGAGACCCCTCACCCTACGCCGCGCCCGCAAGAGCGGAGGACTTGGCCGGCTTACCACCGGCTTATATATCAACCATGGAATTCGATCCTTTGCGTGATGAAGGTATTATCTACGCGATGGGACTATTAGCAGCAGGCGTGTCCGTTGAACTGCACTCTTTTCCTGGCACCTTTCATGGCTCTAGTCTGCTTGCGGGGACAACAGTTTCAAGACGTGGCGCCAAAGAAATCATGGAGGCCTTGCGTCAGCGCCTAAAGCCCAAGGAGTAATTCCTTAATAGGGGATATTGAAAATTTAAAGTTTAAACTTTAGAAAGGATATTAATGGCGACTACCGCCTCTTCTATTTTCAATATCCCTCCACTATTTTCCTGTAACGCAGTACGCGCGCCCTCTACTTGTCGCCCGCCGGCTTCACCACGCAACTGACACACCAACTCATGAATTTGGGCCAATCCGGTGGCTCCTATAGGATGCCCTTTAGACTCAAGCCCGCCCGATGGATTCACCGGAATTCGTCCTCCAATAGAAAACTCCCCGCGCTCTGCAGCAGGTCCCGATTCACCAAATCCCACTAGCCCCAAATTTTCAACGTGCATTAGCACAGCCATGGCCGTTGCGTCATGGACTTCCGCCACGTCCATATCTTGAGGGCCTAAACCGGCTTTTTCATAAGCCTCATTAGCCGCCAAATGTTCACAGTGAAGTTCAGGTCTTTCCGGCGAGCGATTCGTCGCACTTCGCACCACGCTGGCCACCAGTTTTATAGCACGACTTTTATCTGCACCTATTCGCTTAAGCCCCTCCTCGTTACACACAACAACCGCGGCCGCGCCATCGGAAATAGGAGCACACATGGGCAAGGTTAGCGGGTAGGTATCGGCGGTGCCGCAAGCACCTCATCAACAGTGTAAGGCACTCTATATTGGGCCAATGGATTATGGACAGAATGCTGGTGATTTTTAGCTGCTATGGATGCTATTTGTCGCTGCGTCGTACCGTAATTTTGCATATGTTGACGACAATAGGCCGCATACACTTTCATAAAAACACTGTAGGGACGCTCGGACTCATGACCCTCTGGCACCTCAAATCCCTCTGACAATTGAAGCAATCTTGCTACATTTTCCTCTGGTGAATCCACATCCCACGCACCATCAAAAACGGAAAACATTCTACTTCTATCAGGCACATTCATTTTTTCAGCACCTAACGTCAATGCCACATCACAACTGCCCGCCTTTAACATTTGCACCGCCAGATAAAAACCCGATGTCCCCGAGGCACAGGCGTTTTCTACGTTAAAAACAGGAATGCCTTCAATGCCATTTTTATTAAACACTATTTGCCCAGGCACCATAGTTTGGCCCTGCAAATAGCCCTGTGTGGCAGAGGTATAGAATGCGGATTGAATGTCGCTCTTTTGACAACCCGCATCGCTTAGAGATGCTTCTATGGCCTCACCCGCCAGACTTTCCATTGATCTTTCAAGGTGACGCGCAAAGAGCGTCATGCCAACGCCAACAATATAAATATCACTCATTATTAACTCTCTATTTTGTTTAAGACTAATTTATGTAATACAGTTTTCGCAGTCATAAATTGATATCGAATAGACACTCTAATTGTTGGTTGTTTTTAGGACTATTTAGTGCCTGTTTTCATTCGTTTTTCTGAAATTTAGCCAATCTTCATAAAATCTACAGATTTAAACCAAGCTCCCGTCAAGCGTACTAATCGGGATCATCTTAATCTTTATCTCATGGCTTAGCGATGAAGCTTGCTACAACAGAAGCTTGCCACAACAGAAGCGCGCTACAATCTCCTTTATCTTGGCGGCGACCTCATCAAAAACTAACGAGACAGCCGTGTTTATGACCTCCGACGCTTCCATGCTCTGCGTTAAAGGTTGCGCCGAAGGAATGGTAGCAGATGGTTACGAACCTTTAGAAGATCTGATGACGACCTTTGTGGATAATGGCATTGAAATTGCTGGCGCACCAAAAACCATGGCGTATCTCACCAGTGGTGCCCATTTACTGGCATGAGAGGCCTGGCATGAGAGGCCTGGCATGATAGGATCAGGGACTGCAGATTAAAAGGCGGAGTATTGTGATGTACGATGAATATGCAGAATCGGGAAAGTTAGCCAACTATCTACAGCAGCTTGGCGGCTATCTCGATTCTTACCTAGAGTTCGATCATCCAGATGCCATGGAAAACGAGGCTCAGTGGCGCGAGGTATTGAATCAGAAAATCCCCGAGAAGGGCGTAGGCATCGATCAAGTTATAACAGAGCTCGGACAAACTGTCATTCCCAATGGGTCTCAAATTCCCCGTCCTGGATGTACTTCATTTATTACGACAGGTGCATCAACCATAGGCGTATTAGCAGGGCTGGCGTCATCGGTTTCGGCCCCGCAGCGAATAGGCATACACGCCTTTAACTTGCTCGAAGAAATATCGCTGACATGGTTAACCGATTTATTTGGCTTAAATCCAGAAATGAAGGGTGTCTATTGCAGCGGTGGCTCGGTAGCGAACCTCTTAGCCCTTGGGGCAGCTCGGCAATGGGCCTTTGAAAAAAGAGGAATAGATCCTGCGGAAAACGGCGTCACTCTACCCTGTCGACTTTACGCCACTGACGTGAGCCATCGAACCATACACCGCGCCGCCGCCGTATTAGGTTTAGGTCGAAATGCCGTAGTATCCATCGCTACAGATGCGCAAGGTCGAATGAAACCGGAAGCCCTGGAACAACAGCTTAAAGAAGATAAAGAGAATAACGCGGTGCCGGTGGCCATCGTCGCCACCGCCGGTATCACCAGCACCGGCGCCATCGACTTGCTAGCACCGTTAGCAAAAATAGCACGGGCGAATGACATATGGTTTCACGTTGATGGCGCCTACGGTCTGCCCGGAATCTTAGATCCCCATGTTGAAGCACAGTATCAAGGATTAGAATACGCAGACTCGGTCATTGTTGATCCCCATAAGTGGCTCGGTGCACCGGTCGGCATCGGTACTACCTTTATTCGCGACCGCAGTTTATTAAACCGCGCTTTCGCCCAGGGGGAATCTGATTACCTAGAGGGCTCCTGTATCGAAGACGATATTCAAAACTCCATGGACAGCATGGGAATCCCTTATCACGATTTTGGGGTAGAACTCTCCTCTCCGTCGCGAGGTGCAGTGGTGTGGGCACTTATACGCGAAATTGGGATTGAAGGCATGCGAGAACGAGTCTGCCGTCACAATGCAATGGCCAGACAAGTGGCTAAGCGCGCAGAAGCGCATCCTCAATTAGAGGTTTTACAGGAGCCCACCCTGTCAATATGTTGCTTTCGCTATGTGAGTGATAGATGGCAGGACCAGGACAAACTAAACCGAATGATCCACCGCCAGCTCGTGCATAATGGCCAAAACATTCCTAGCACAGCCATTGTCAATGGCCAACTTGCCATTAGACCCTGCTTTATCGGTGCACGTACGGGCTGGCATCTAGCTGACGACCTGGTTGATGAAGTGATTAGCATAGGGCAGCAATTCGATAAAGCCTATATGGAAAAAAGCCATCAGCCATGAAGAACAAGCCGTTAAGTTTTGATTGATAAATCCTTATTGATAAACTTCCGGCAATATAAAAGGAACCAAGCCCATGTCGAAGCGATATAACAATATTTTAGAAACCATCGGCAACACGCCGGTTGTCAAACTAAATAAACTAGCCCCTGAAGGGGTTAATGTTTATGTCAAGATTGAAGCCTTCAATCCCATGGGTTCGGTAAAAGATCGGCTAGCGCTGGGCGTCATAGAAGACGCTGAAAGAAAGGGAGAATTAAAACCGGGACAAACTATTGTGGAGGCCACCAGCGGCAATACCGGCATTGGTCTGGCCATGGTCTGTGCTCACAAAGGTTATCCTCTGGTGGTCACCATGGCAGAAAACTTTAGTGTTGAAAGACGCAAAATGTTGCGCTTCCTCGGCGCTAAAGTAGTCCTCACACCCGCCTCCGACAAAGGCACGGGTATGGTTTCAAAAGCGGCAGAGTTAGCAAAGGAGCACGGCTGGTGNGAGCCTAAACAATTTGAAAACCCAGCCAACGCGGAAACCCACGCGCGCACTACCGCCGTAGAAATAATAGAAGATTTCGCTGATGTAGGACTGGATTATTGGGTCAGCGGCTTTGGCACAGGCGGCACCTTGTCTGGTGTATCGAGAACCCTAAAAGCACAAAGCCCCCAAACCAAAATAATCGTGTGTGAACCCGATAATTCTCAAATACTCAATAGTGGCATAGCGCAGAGTAGAAATGAGGACGGCTCTGTGGCCAGTAGTCATCCCAACTTCAGACCTCACCTAATGCAAGGTTGGTCCCCCGATTTCATCCCCCGCCTCGCTGAAGAAGCCATCGATGACCAGCGTATAGACGGATTTATGCCTATCAACGGATTAGACGCTATTCAGTGCTCAAAGGACCTCGCGCAAAAAGAAGGGATCTTTGTGGGCATTACCGCTGGCGCTACCTTAGCTGGCGCCTTGAAGGTAGCCGAAACCGCAGAAAAAGGTAGCCATATTCTTTGCATGCTACCTGACACAGGCGAGCGCTATCTCTCCACCCCTCTATTCGATGATGTAGCGGTAGATATGACCGAAGAGGAAAAAGAAATTTCCTGTTCAACCAAGGGGTTTCGTTTTGATGTAAGTTCTGTAGCTGTTGCCGCTAAGGACGAAGAAACCATAAGCTTGGATGAAGCAGCTGTGATCGAAGTAAAACAATTTCTGACTGATAGCAATAAACCAGTGGTCATGTTCGCATTAGAATGGTGTGAGTTTTGCTGGGCCGTGCGAAAATTATTTACCCAATATAAAATCCCTTTCGTCTCAGTTGATATAGACTCCGTTGCATACCAAGAGAATAATCGCGGCGGCAAAATTCGCGAAGTATTAAAAGATAAAACCACTTGCGTCACCATACCGCAAATTTTTATTGGTGGTGAATTTGTAGGAGGCTGCTCCGAGTTATTCGATGGCATCAAGGATGGTAGTGTGGCGAAAATGCTGAAAAGCAATGAAGTTGTCTATAATCAATCTGAGCAGACGGACCCTTACAGTTTTCTGCCAGCCTGGTTACATCCGCGTTAAGACCTGATAAAAAATGAAGAGGGTTGACCCATTACAACCATTACAACCACTACAAACACAACGAGTACAACGGCGGGAGCCTATTATGACTGATGAAATTTTAGTTAGTAGGGAAAATGGCATCATGATTGTCACCATCAATCGCCCTAAAGCCAAGAACGCGGTAAACAAAGCAGTATCGGAAGGTATCGCTGCGGCTATGGAGGAGCTTGATGACAGCAGTGAACTGCAGGTGGCAATTATTACCGGTGCAGACGGCACTTTTTGTTCAGGCATGGATTTGAAAGGTTTCCTCAAAGGAGAATCACCTATTGCACCAGGACGTGGTTTTGCCGGACTCACTCAAAGAGGCCCCAAGAAGCCCTTAATCGCTGCTGTTGAAGGTTATGCCTTAGCGGGCGGATTGGAACTTCTGATGGCCTGCGATTTGATTGTTGCTGCAGAAGATGCGCAATTCGGTATACCAGAAGTGAAAAGGGGTTTAGCGGCAGGAGCGGGTGGTTTGATAAAATTACCCCGCCAAATGCCCCATCGCCTGGCGATGGAGTTAGCGTTGACCGGCGATTCCTTTACCGCGCAACGGGCTTATGAAACTGGTATCATTAATCGCGTGGTAAAAAAGGGAGAGGCTCTACAAGGTGCTATAACTTTGGCTAAAACCATCGCCGCCAATGGACCGCTAGCGGTTATTGCGTCAAAACAGATCGTCAATGAATCGCAAGATTGGTCTGCGGAAGAAATGTGGTCAAAGCAAGCGAAGTTAATGATGCCAGTTTTTGTGAGCGAAGATTCTCGAGAAGGCCCGCTTGCTTTTGCTGAAAAACGAGCCCCTGTTTGGAAAGGTAAGTAACTTACCAGGATCTCAAGCCAATATTACTTTCTGCAAAATGGTGGCCTATATCTGTTTTCCAAGGTTCCACCGTCACAACGCCACGAAATAGTGGCGTCAGATACCTCAGGGGAAAGTATAAGGGTTTCTGAATTTAAACCATGAGCTTCATCACCAAAATTGATGCGAATGCCATTTAAGGTAATTGTAACCGTATGACTCCCACTAATAATATGAAGGGATTGCAAACCCATCGTTAAATTTTCTTCCGGAAATGCTCCCTTTTCAAAGTAATGACGCTCAATACGACCCTGTAGAGGTTCTACCTCATTTAAAGCCTCCTGAACTTTTGCCCGCAATGTATATTCGTGATATGAAGGTATTGCAATAGCGGCCAGGATTCCAATAATGGCAATAAAAAAGAATCCGCCAACTATAATCACTATCGCTATAAGTACACCGCTACTTTTGTCATTAGGGCCGGCGGGAATACCCTCATTGTATCTATCATCCCATTTCACAGAATCACACATTAAGAAATAAACGAATTCAACAATCGCAATTATTCCCGGCAGCCATAGCCAGAAGAACAATAGATAAAAAACTCCCCACCACTGTCCCAAATAAAAACGATGCCCACCAAATCCACCAAGAAATAATGCGAACAGAGCCGCAACAGTTTTACTCTTGTAGCGAGAAGTACGTCTTTGGGCTCCACAATGTGGGCACGCCGATGCCGAAAAGTGGATTTCTTTATTACAAGCATTGCAGGAGATCATCCCGTCTGAACTTGAGTCGGATGTGGGAGATTCGTTGGCTGTCGTCATGTATAGTCCTTTTATATTGTATAAATTCGATTCACCAACTACACAAATTAAAAACAGGGTTTTTAAAGTCCGCGTTTATATTATTTATTAGATCTGTTCTATCCCAAATATCGTGCAAATCCGACGCCCTTCGTTCTTCCAAAAATAGCTCCGCTGCTTTTCGACTCCACAATATTTACATCAATGAGGAGATATGCCTTCATTTGTAATACCTTACGCTTCGATCAACCCTATTGACAGATCAATGAGCTGCTTCTAAAGATTGTAATGAAAATCGACTTTACTTACTGCCCCATATTCTGGATACAGCACGATCAGATCCAAATGATCCAACGGCTAAACACGTGAAAGCCACGGACAAAAATATTAGGCCCGGGAATACGGCACCCATTTGCGAAAAAGCGATACCCGCTGCAATCACTGAGATAGCAAGAAAGAGAAAAAGACAACCGACAACGATTAAAATGGTCCTATGGGAATTTTTATAGGAGTATGCACCTTCTCCAGAATCGAAATAACCTAGCAATGGCGATAGCAACTTTCTTAAGATAGATTTCATAGTTTTTTTTCTTTCGGTCTCGAATACGGATATGCCCCAGATGTAAAATAGCCCAGCATCAAAAATGGACTTACGCAGAATAGTAAACCTTTAGTTTTTGAAGCAGTAGCTTGTTAAGCACTGTACCTCTCCGCCAAGGATTTACATTGAGAGAAAGAAAATTCCTTCGCCCATTCAATTGCTTTTCGAATTTCTCGCTCATACCATAGTGATTTGCATACTCTTTGGCACCTTTTTGATACCCATTTTTGCTAACTAAAATCCCTTGTATGCTCCCGATATCCCGGATCTTTCCGTGTTAGGTGATAAGGTAATTAACACAGTCAACAACTATCCATTAAATGTGTTCAATGGAGAAACAGGAATCGTTAAGGAATTCCTAGATGATGGTTCAATCATAATCGACTTTGGTGATAAG
>JAESQG010000105.1 GCA_016765265.1 Pseudomonadales bacterium
GACTCTAATGAGATTGACTCTAATGAGATTGACTCTAATGAGATTGACTCTAATGAGATTGACTCTAATGAGATTGACTCTGATGGAGAACATGATCTCTTTGCAGAAATAGAGAGTATTGTTCAGCGATCACGTAACGACGGCGGTTTCCGTCTTTATTTATGGGGCTCAGAAACGGTTAAGCAAGAAATCACTCGATCATTTCAACAAGATATTATGTACTTAACTCCTCTGATTCTGTTAGTGGGGTTGTTTATTCTTTGGATTACCATTCGTTCCTTTCTCCTTATCTTAGCGGGCCTAATTTCAATAATATTGGCACAGTGTGTGACATTTTCGGTTGCCGGAGCATTCTCTATTTGCGTCAATCAAACCTCTTCTATGGCATTTGGCTTGGTTTTTATTCTGACCCTTGCGAATATTATTCACCTTCTCGCCTCTTATCTTATTGGGATGCGGGAGGGGCATACGCCTCGAGTAGCAATGGAGCAAAGTGTTGTTAAAAATATTAAACCGATACTGTTAACAACGGTGACCACAATGTTAGGTTTTTTGAGCCTGAATTTCAGTGATTCGCCGCCGTTCGCTGTATTGGGCAACGTTGCTGCTATTGGTTTATTTAGTGCATTTTGTAGTGTCATTATGATAACGCCGTGTCTCTGCTTAGTCTTCAAGCCAACAGTTCCACAAGCATCCATCGAATTAATTCAAAAAACACTATTGAGTCTGTGCCATATTTCGCTTAGTCACAGTCGATGGATAGTTGTGGTTTTTTTGATAATCACGGTCATATTTACTGCTGGCATATTTAACAATCGATTTCATAACGATCCTTTAGATTATTTTTCTAGCGGTTCCAGAATTGGTTTGGCCACTGAGTTTGCAGAGGAGAAATTCGACACCAAACACTTCCTTTTGATTTCAATCGACACGGACAATGAAGGTGGTTTGTTTGAAAATGGAAATATGGCCACCATTAATCAGTTTATCCACTGGCTTCATCTCCAACCGTCAATCACCTCAATACACAGCGCTACCGAAATGTTTAAAACCATTCAGGCCAGTCTTAATGATAATAACTTGAAATGGTACGCGCTTCCAAAGCGAGACGAACAGCTTAGCGATTATTACGCACTTTATAATATGTCCTTAAAACAGGGCGCTGCTGGTGTTGAGGCGATTAATGATAACGAGTCGAAAACACTGATTGCGGTGAGCCTCAAGCCCTTGTACAACAGTGAGTTGATTGCGCTGGTAGAGACAATGGAGCAGTGGTTTGACACCAACGCGTTGCACTTAAATTTTACTGCGAGCGGTAATTCACTTATGTTTGCTGCTATTGGATTAACCTTAATCGAAAATATGATGGAGGGTGCCGTATTCACTATAGTGGTAATTACTCTGGTGCTGATGTTTTCCTTTGGTTCCATAAAGATTGGGTTTTTTAGTTTATTACCCAATTTAATCCCTGCGGTTATTGCCTTCGGTGTTTGGGGTTTAGTGGTGGGTAAATTGGATATTGCGGCAGCATCTACCTTTAGTATTAGTTTAGGTATCGTGGTGGATGATACCATTCATTTTTTATTGAGATATATTAACTGTCGAAAATCGAGACTTTCGCCCCGAGCAGCGATTGAGGAATGTTTTACGCAAGTGGGCCCTGCTTTGTTCTTAACAACCGTGGTTTTGGCTATGGGACTATTTGTGTTTACCTTCTCAGTTTTTGGACCAAATGCGATCATTGCCAAAATGATGCTTTGCACAACTCTACTTGCGCTGACTTTTGACTTCCTGCTATTACCTGTGGCGTTGTTAAAGTTTGATCGTTGGCTTATCGGTGATGAACATGCCTATGGATGAATTTCTGACGAGCAATCAAACCCTCATCAGGTTGAGCTTTTTTTTTGGGGTTTTTATCACTGTTGCGCTGTGGGAGTCGCGTTCGCCTAAACGCAGATTGACGGTATCCAAGGGGATACGCTGGTTGAATAATATTGGTATTGTTATATTGAACACCGTCATACTGCGGCTACTATTCCCGGCTGCAGCCGTGGGCGTAGCGGTTTTTGCTTCTAGCCAAGGTTGGGGTTTATTTAATTATTTCCAGTTACAATCATTGTGGGCCGTTGTCTTGGCCGTGATTTTCCTAGATTTTATAATTTATTTACAACATGTATTGTTTCACTTTGTGCCTGTCTTGTGGCGTATACACCGAGTACATCATGCGGATTTGGATTACGATGTGACTACGGGCGCGCGCTTCCACCCCATCGAAATAGTCATGTCCATGCTAATCAAGTTTGCGGCGATTATGGCTATCGGACCATCAGCGTCGGCGGTGATAGTTTTTGAAATTCTACTCAATGCAACGGCGATGTTTAATCACGGGAATATACACTTGCCGAAGAGTGTTGATAAAGTGTTACGTCTGATGGTGGTCACACCTGATATGCATCGAGTACATCATTCCGTGGAAGAGGATGAGGCCAATAGTAATTTTGGATTCAACCTACCCTGGTGGGATCGTTGTTTTGGCAGCTATAGAGATCAGCCCCGTGGGGGGCATATAAAAATGATCATCGGTTTGCGTCAGTGTCGCGATGTGGAACAAACAAACCGGTTGCCAGGCATGTTAGGTTTACCTTTTCGCAATCTANAAATTTGAAAAAACCAATAGATTGGAATCCGCGGATACAATGGCTAAGAAAGCAATTTCATTAGCTCCTAACTTTCATCAACCAAAAATAATCGTGGCTGCGATCTTAAGAGAAAAAGGTAATCCTGCTTCCGCTTTGCAGTATATAGCTGATATAGACGTGTCTTCGTGGGACGTGGAAAACGCGGCGGATCACTACAATGAGCTTGGCAAGAACCATGATTTGTTGGGAGAAACATCTCAGTCCTTTCAGTGCTTTTCAACGGCTAATCAATTGCAAGCGCAATTTTTTGATCCCGATGGTGCTCGAAGAAAACGATATCGCGCTCAGTTAGAGCCGATAATGACTGATCTTAGCGAGGTTGTTGAGAGTATGGGTTACTTCCAGGACTCAAAACCTAATTGCATCGCTTCTGTACACATCGTGGGGGTATCTATCTCGATGCTGAAGAAATTATAGATTCAGTAACTTAGCTAGCTCCCTGAACTTGAGCGCTCATAACTGTATATTTTCTAACAGTTTTTCGGCGCCGTGAAAGTTTGAATTCAAGATAGGCCATCTGCAGAGGGGGAAATAACCGCTAGCGCCCTATAGACTTGCCNTAATCTAGGCGTTGCAGGATAAGCTAATCTATTGAAATTTTATGAATTTGATAATATATNGTTCCGCTTAATAACCGTCATCAATAAGTGCTAGGCGATCGCTAGACAGCCCGCCTGCACGTGGGCATGTTTGTCTCACGCTCTCCTCTGAAGTCACAATCTAACGCCAACTGACCAGGTTGATATATGAGTAAATTCGTCTCGCAAATCAATACCAATACTGACANTTATGNGGAGAACTATGATCATCACAGCNCNTTGGCTGAGACACTNNGCTCGCGTATTGCGGAGGCAGTGGATGGTGGTAGAGACAAAGTAATGAAGCGACAGCGGGAGCGCAAAAAATTGCTCCCGAGAGAACGCATCGATTTGTTGGTCGACCCTTGTACGCCTTTCTTAGAGTTTTCAACTTTGGCTGCCTATGATCAGTATGGTGGTAGTGTTCATAGCGCAGGGGTAGTGACTGGGATTGGTGTTGTTCACGACACACAAGTTGTCATCGTTGCAAATGATTCCACCATAAAAGGCGGCGCTTATTATCCTGAAACCGTAAAAAAGCATGTGCGTGCGCAGGAAATTGCTGAGAATCTGATGATACCCTGTCTCTATTTAGTGGACTGTGGTGGTGCTTATCTGCCTGAGTGGGACCGGGTTTTTCCGGATCGTGACCATTTTGGCAATATATTTTTTCGCCAATGCAATATGTCCGCTAAAGGTTTACCACAGTTGTCTGCTGTATTTGGCGTGAGCACCGCTGGAGCGGCCTATATTCCAGCTCTGTCTGATGAGGTGGTAATGGTTCGGGATAATGCCACCATACACTTAGGTGGACCCTCTATAGTGAAGGTCGCCATTAATGAAGAGGCCACGGCGCAGGAGTTAGGCGGGGCAGAAATGCATACCACCGAATCCGGTGTGTCAGATTACATCGCCGATACTGAGCAGGAAGCTATTGCGCGCCTTAGAAGTATTGTTGCTGGGTTGAACCGATCTTCAACAAATCACCAACGAACCCAAACGCCGGCCGCTCCACTTTATCCTATCGATGAAATTAGCGGTATTGTCAGCAAAGATCCCACTCATCCCTACGATGTGCGTGAAGTGATGGCCCGCTTGGTTGATGAAAGTGATCTAAAGGAATTCAAACCGCTATGGGGTCTTAGCATAGTTTGTGCAACCGCTCATCTGCACGGTTATCCCGTTGGTATTATCGGTAATAATGGTCCCTTATTCTCAGACGCTTCAGTAAAGGCGGCGCATTTTATTGAGCTTTGTGAGCAGCGTAATATCCCTTTATTGTTTCTCCATAACGTGCCTGGATTTATGGTGGGCAAGGAGGCTGAACGCGGGGGCATCGCCAAGCACAGCGCAAAACTGGTTTATGCCATGTCCTGTGCAAAAGTACCGCGTCTCTCAGTGGTGATCGGTGGATCTTACGGTGCGGGTAATTACGGCATGTGTGGGCGCGGATTCCGGCCGGACTTTTTGTTTGCCTGGCCAAATTCGGTTGTGGCCACTATGAGCGCTGATATCGCTTGTAATGTGGTGACCGAACTTGAAAGAACTAGCGTAAACCGCAAAGCCACGCCCGAGTCCTTGGCGACCTTAGAGGCGGAAACGAGAGAAATTTATGACAGGGCGAGTGGCGCTTATTATGCCACTTCTCGATTATGGGATGACGGCGTTATTGAACCTGGGCAGACGCGAGATATCCTCGGTTTATGTTTGTCTATTGTGGCGACTAAGCCACCCGTTGAAGG
>JAESQG010000106.1 GCA_016765265.1 Pseudomonadales bacterium
GGGCTATATGTTCGAATCCGCGCTAGAGGCGGGGCTTTCGGCTGCAGGCGTTGATGTCATGCTATTGGGGCCAATGACGACACCAGGTATTGCCTATTTGACGCGTACTTTTCACGCACAAGCGGGTATCGTCATTAGCGCTTCCCACAATCCATTTCATGACAACGNGATAAAGTTTTTCTCGAAAAATGGTACAAAATTACCAGATGAAGTGGAGTTAGCTATCGAAGCGCAACTTGAGAGAACAATGGGGGTTGTTGAATCAAATCGCCTGGGTAAAGCATATCGCTTAGAAGATGCGCGGGGACGTTATATAGAATTTTGTAAAAGCACGATTTCTCGATCGATAGATTTGAGGGGGATAAATGTTGTTTTAGATTGCGCCAATGGAGCAACTTATCACATTGCCCCTAGCGTGTTCACTGAGCTGGGGGCCAAGGTGACCACCATTGGTACTAATCCAGATGGGTTGAATATCAACTTAGATGTGGGGTCCACCAGCCCAGCGGCTTTACAGAAAGCCGTGGTAGAGCAAGGTGCGGATTTCGGTATAGCGTTCGATGGCGATGGCGATCGCGTGATGATGGTGGANCACAATGGTGAAGTGGTTGANGGTGATGAGCTGATATATATNATCGCGAAAGGGCGNCATGAGANCGGNGAAATGAAGGGTGGNGTTGTCGGCACCTTNATGAGTAATTATGGGATGGAATTGGCGTTACANGAGTTGGGCATAGAATTTGTGCGTGCCAAAGTAGGCGATCGCTTTGTGGTAGCGGAACTTAATGCTCGGGGTTGGCTAGTGGGGGGTGAATCATCGGGCCATATACTCTGTCTAGATCAAGCTTCGACGGGGGATGGTATTGTTTCAGTGCTACAAGTGTTAAATGTTCTTGTTCGTTCGGGAATTTCATTAGCCGAGTTGAAAAAAGGGATGAATAAGCTCCCACAGACTATGATCAACGTACAGTTGCCAGAACCTAGCGATCCTTCCAATAATCCAGCCATCGTGACTGCCGTAGCAGATGTAACGGCAAGGCTAGAAGGAAAAGGGCGAGTTTTACTACGTCCCTCAGGGACAGAACCCGTTGTAAGGGTTATGGTTGAAGGAGAGAACCCTTTATTTGTGCGGTCTCTCTGTGAGGAGCTGTCAGAAGTGGTGAAAACTATTGTTAGTAAAAGCGATAGTTCGCCGGGGTGAAAATCAGCTCCAGTAATAATTAACGAAAGTGGCAGGCGGCTTTAATCTCAGAAAGGCAGTGATCTTGTAACTTACTGCCTTCTTCTATACCATTGCCGCCTCGCGAAAGGAATCANAATTGAGGACTCCCTATGCGCATACCTGTTGTAGCCGGCAATTGGAAGATGAATGGTCGCCAGGACAGTATAGATGGCCTGGTTAAGGCAATAGTTAATGGCCTTAAGTCTGATGGAAAGGTAGAGGTGGTGGTGTGTCCACCGTCAATTTATATTTCGCAAGTAAGTGAACTNCTNCNGAGTCGTAAGATAGGNGTGGGCGCTCAAAATATGAGCGANCATGATGGNGGAGCCTACACCGGAGAGCTTTCTGCAGAAATGTTGACGGACCAAGGTTGTCGGTTCGTGATTTTGGGGCATTCAGAGAGAAGAGCGCTATTTTCTGAAACTGATAACCAGGTTGCAGAAAAAGTAAAAATTGCGTTAGCAGCTGGATTGACGCCCATACTCTGCGTTGGTGAGTCATTAGCAGAGAGAGAGTCTGGGGATACTTTGGCAGTAGTCTCTCGCCAGTTAAAAGCCATTATCGACCTTGTTGGGGCTAGTGGAATGAGCCAATTGATGGTTGCTTATGAGCCGGTTTGGGCCATTGGCACGGGAATGACAGCAACACCAGAACAGGCCCAGGAAATACACCTTGCGATTAGACGTCAAATAAGCGAGTGCGATAGTATTGTTGCTAATGGGGTGCGAATATTATATGGCGGAAGTGTTAAAGCAGGNAACGCCAAGGAGTTGTTTNGCCAGTCCGATATAGATGGTGGATTGATTGGCGGNGCTTCTTTGAAGGCGGATGAGTTTTTGGATATTTGTGCTGCGGCTATCTAGGCCTCAGGGTTTTATTGAAGTTATTGGCCTTTAGGGCCTAGTCATTAGGGTTAAGAGTGATGGAACAAACCATATTGTTGGTGATACAGGTGCTTTCTGCTGTTGCTTTGGTTGGATTGATATTGATTCAGCAAGGCAAGGGTGCAGATATGGGAGCGTCATTTGGATCAGGTGCGTCGCAGACGGTCTTTGGTAGCGGCGGCTCAGGTAATTTTTTGACCCGTACGACTGCNATCTTAGCCACAGTGTTTTTCCTCAGCAGTTTAGGTATGGCCTATGTTGCAAAGCGACAGTCGGAGTCAGAGGGGCAGATNCAGTTTACGATTCCNATTATCGAGTCCTCGGATGAGATGCAGGTGGACGTTGCACCTGTTGACAATGGGGATTTGCCTGCGGTTGAAGAGCCGTCTTTTACCGAGGATAGCCTTCCCGTGCTAGAGGTGAATGATCCGGGAATCGAGACTGAGATGGGTAGTGATGAGCCGGTTAGAGAAGAGATGGCGACTGAGACACAAGTTGTATCTGAGAAAGNGATCGGGGANAAATAGAGTAGTAATTTATGGCTTATAGGGATAAAAACGATTAGTATCAATATGCTGTCTATGCCTGCAAAGCTATTTTAGAGAATTATGCCGGAGTGGTGGAATTGGTAGACACGCTATCTTGAGGGGGTAGTGACCGTANGGTCGTGCCGGTTCAAGTCCGGCCTTCGGCACCAGTCAAAAAAACGCGCCTAAAGGCGCGTTTTTTTATTGCTGTGAAGAGTTCTTATGTGACGTCTCGATTATATTGCTAACTCAGGCATCTGTTTCAAGGTTTTAGGGAAGGCGCGGTTTTTATTAATTAAAACAAGCATTCTTGAACGAAAAGGATTGACACTAAAGGGAAATACTCCTATATTTCCGGCCCTACTGATGCGGGGTGGAGCAGCTTGGTAGCTCGTCGGGCTCATAACCCGAAGGTCGTTGGTTCAAATCCAGCCCCCGCTACCAATTTCAGTAGAAGTGAGAAAATATTCTCAGAATGGGCGTAGATTTAACGGTTCAGCTTGGCTACTCTTGCTCATAATTGAGTGCAGGGTATGCAGAGATGGTATAGACGTGATTGACGCTTTGCTAAGTCGAGATTTTAGGTCTATACATAGCTACCAACGGACAATAAATCTGGTTTATTAAGATGTTCGTTATGTGTTATGTAGCAGGCTTGCAGCAGAAGGCCCCTTTTTAAGGGGCTTTTTATTAGGTCCACATTCGTAGCCATTATTGCAGCATATTGAATAAGATGTATTAGTATGCGTATTTAGCGTTAATGGTAAAATACGAAGGCAATGGCGGTTATCTCAAGAAGTTTTTGTGTGACACCAAGCAGTAATAATGTGGGCCAGTGGCCCATTTTTTGTTTTTGAGATGCGACGAAGAGGTTGTGGGTTTTGGGGAATAAGCAGGTTGGCCAGTTGCAAACTATGTTTGAGCCAGTGGTGAATTCCTTAGGGTTCGATTTGTGGGGTATTGAATTTTTGTCGCAAGGGCGTCACTCAACATTACGACTTTATATTGAATCGATAAAAGGTATAACCGTTGATGATTGTGCGATGGTGAGCCGCCAAGTTAGTGCGATACTTGATGTAGAAGACCCCATTTCCGGCGAGTACTCATTAGAGGTGTCCTCGCCAGGCATGGATAGACTGTTGTTTTGTCTAGAGCACTACAGTGCTTATCTCGGCGAAACAATGCAACTTCGTTTGTTGAGTGCAATTAGCGGGCGAAGGAAGTTTAAAGGCGTGTTAAAGTGCCTGAACGAAAAAACTTTAACCTTTGAAGTGGATGGAGAACCAATGGACGTACCTTTTGATAAAATTGAAAAAGGGCGAATCGTTCTTGATTTNAGTCATGGNTCTTGATCTAGGACATTGCAAAATTTAAATTGCTTGCGAGTGCACCTTACNAGGTATCTAAGNAGTTNAGATTTTTAAAAACGTGTAGTTTTTTCAATATGCTGATAGAAAGAGGAGCCTCACGNTGAGGCAATAAAATGAGCAAAGACATTCTCTTAGTTGTGGACACGGTATCTAACGAAAAAGGGGTCGACAAAGACGTAATCTTTGAGGCTGTTGAGTTGGCATTGGCTACGGCCACAAAGAAACGTTATCGCGAAGAGATTGGCATTCGAGTTGCGATAGATCGGGAAAATGGCGATTACGAGACCTTTAGATGTTGGCACATAGTTGACGATAACGATGAAGAGTGGGAGACACCCTCTTTGGTTATTTCATTAGAGGATGCGGAAGAAAAACAGCCATCAGTGGATTTTGAGTTGGGCGAGTATTACGAAGAGCCTGTTGAATCGATTGAGTTTGGGCGCATCGCTGCTCAGACTGCTAAACAAGTCATTGTGCAGAAAGTGCGTGAAGCAGAAAGAATCCAAATCATTGAGGCGTACAGTGATCGTGTTGGTGAGTTAATTAATGGTTCGGTGAAAAAAACTACTCGGGATCAAGTTATTCTTGATATGGGGAATAATGCTGAAGCGGTAATCTACAGAGACGAAATGATACCACGGGAGCAGGTTCGAGTTGGTGATAGAGTTCGCGGGGTTATGTACGGCGTGAATAATGAATTAAGAGGCCCGCAACTTTTTGTAAGTCGAAGTCGNCCTGAGATGTTGGTGGAGCTATTTAAGATAGAAGTACCCGAAATTGGTGAAGACCTGATAGAGATTAAAGCAGCCGCCCGTGACCCAGGATCACGAGCAAAAATAGCGGTGAAAACAAATGACCAGCGAATTGATCCCGTGGGTGCTTGTGTNGGGATGCGCGGAGCGCGCGTGCAGGCGGTTTCTACAGAACTTAATGGCGAAAGAATTGATATAGTGTTGTGGGANGATAATCCGGCCCAGTTTGTTATAAATGCCATGTCACCTGCTGAAGTAGAATCTATTGTGGTCGATGAAGACAGTCATACGATGGATATTGCCGTTGATGAAGACCAATTGGCTCAAGCCATAGGTAGGAGCGGTCAGAATATCCGACTAGCCAGCGAGCTAAGCGGGTGGACCCTCAATGTAATGACCACTGATGATGCCCAACAAAAGCAAGAGGATGAATCAGGTAAGTATATTGAGTCTTTTATGGAAGATCTGGATGTGGATCAGGATCTCGCTGAAATATTAGTGGCTGAAGGGTTTACCACCTTGGATGAAGTNGCCTATGTTCCGGTGGATGAAATGCTCAGTATCGAAGAGTTTGATGAAGAGATTGTTGAAGAGCTTCGTGCCCGTGCGAAAGATTTGTTGTTAACGCGAGCGCTAGTGACTGAAGAAAAATTATCTGATATAGCGCCGGCAGATGATTTATTGAACATGGAAGGTATGGATAAACATTTAGCGTTTGTCCTGGCTAATAAAGAAATTGTAACCATGGAAGATCTAGCGGAGCAAGCGGTAGATGATTTGCTCGAACTTGTAGACATGACTGAAGAAAGGGCGGCTAGTCTCATAATGAAAGCCCGAGAGCCTTGGTTTCAGAATGAGGATGAATCATCTCCTTCCTAACCAATGTTTAATAACCGGTTTAGGATCAGCANGGCGTCATGAATTAAAGAGGATTGAGAGAACTGAGTATGGCAGAAGTGACCGTAAAACAATTGGCTGGCGTCGTGGGCGTCCCCGTCGATAAGCTATTGCAGCAGATGCGAGAAGCTGGTCTTACTCATGGGGATGCGGAACAGACGATCTCGGATGACGAGAAACAGCAACTGTTGTCTTTTCTTAAAGAGGCTCACGGAGAGGCTGAGCCAGAAGTAAAGAAAATCACCNTAAAACGAAAAAGCGTCAGCAGACTTAAAGTGGGTGGTGGTTCAGGTAAGAGTAAAACCGTTAACGTTGAAATTCGTAAGAAACGAACTTACGTAAAACGAAGTGCCGTTCTAGAGGATGAGAAAGAAAAACAAGAAGCTGAAGAAAACGCGCGNTTGGTTGCTGAGGAAGAAANAAGTCAGGCGGAAGANGNNAATCGTTTGGCTGAAGAAGAGGTAAAACGGAAAACGGCAGAGGAAGTNACAAAGACAGAAACTGTGGGTCGCACNACTACCGTTAAACCTAGAGCGGTAAAAGCANCTAAGCCTGCAAAAGATAAAATTCTNAAACGNTCTTCNNCTGTTCAGAAAAAGGCGGTTACCCTAACGCCGGAAGAAAAAGCGGCAGAAGATAAAAGAAAAGCGGATGAGCTGGCTCGTCGGCGTATCGAAGGGGAGTCTCGTAAAAAGGCAGAAGCGGAAGCCGCTAAAAAAACGCAAGAAGCAGCGATACGCGTCTCGAAAGAGTTAGAGGCTCGTGGTGGCGAAAAGAAAGAGTTGTTTACAGAAGAGCTAGTCATAGAAGATGAAATTGTAAAACAAGCTTTCGAAGAGAGTCTTGTTCAAGAGCAGAAGCGTACAAAAAAGGCCAAGCGTACCGGCGAACGTAAGCGGCTTCACGCGAAGCGCAAGCTAAAAGGTTCCGGAGAGCATGGTTTCCAAAGTCCTACTGGCCCCATCGTTCGGGAAGTAGAAATTGGCGAAGTTATTGCGGTTAGTGATTTAGCAAACCAAATGTCTGTGAAGGGCATGGAAGTGGTTAAAGCATTGATGAAAATGGGTGTGATGGCATCTATTAATCAGACCATAGACCAAGAGACTGCGATTCTTGTTACTGAAGAGCTTGGTCACAAAGCTGCCACTATTAAAGAGAATCAAGCAGAGAGCGATTTGGTTGAATCCTTAAGCAATGATCAAAGTGAGGTTTCTTCAAGAGCGCCTGTTGTTACGATAATGGGACACGTAGATCACGGTAAGACATCGCTACTTGATTATATACGTCGTGCAAAAGTGAATGTGGCGGATGGAGAGGCAGGAGGCATTACTCAGCATATCGGAGCGTATCATGTTGAAACGGGCCATGGAGCCATTACCTTTTTAGATACGCCGGGCCATGCTGCGTTTTCAGCGATGAGAGCACGTGGCGCAAACTGTACCGATATTATTGTTATTGTGGTTGCTGCAGATGATGGTGTCATGCCGCAGACAGAAGAAGCGATCGATCACGCGCGAGCAGCGGATGCTCCTATTATTATTGCAGTCAATAAAATAGATAAGGAAGAAGCTGACCCGGATAGGGTTAAAAATGAGTTGTCGGCTCGTGATGTCATACCCGAAGATTGGGGTGGTGATGTCCAATTTGTAAGTGTTTCCGCGATAACGGGTGAAGGAGTTGATACTTTATTNGAAGCCATCCTTCTTCAGACAGANTTGTTGGAGTTAAATGCTGTTAACGTTGGGCCCGCAAAAGGGGTCGTTATTGAATCTCGTCTTGATAAGGGGCGAGGAGCCATAGCGAGCTTGTTGGTTCAGAGCGGGCAACTTAAACACGGAGATTTGGTCCTGGCCGGTCCCCATTATGGTCGCGTAAGAGCCATGTTTGATGAAAATGGAGTGGCCAAACAAGAAATAGGTCCATCTATGCCAGTGGAGGTGCTTGGTTTACCCGGTACGCCTGATGCTGGTGATGAGTTTTTAGTGGTTTCTGATGAACGTAGAGCGAGAGAAGTAGCAGAGTATCGGCGGATCAAAGAACGGGAAATGAGGTTCGCTCGCCAGCAAGGGGCCAAGCTAGAGAACATCTTTGAAAACTTGAAGAAAGATGAAATTGCAAGCGTCAATATTGTGTTGAAGACGGATGTGCGTGGCTCTTTAGAGGCGCTGGTTAGTGCCTTGGAAGAATTGTCAACGGATGAAGTAAAAGTATCATTCGTTGTTAAAGGCGTTGGTGGAATTAATGAATCTGACGCGGGTTTAGCATTGGGTTCGAACGGTATCATTATCGGCTTTAATGTTCGGGCTGACGCTACAGCGAAGAAAATCTGCCAAGAAGATGGCGTAGACATCCGCTATTACAGCGTAATCTACGACATTATAAATGATGTTAAAGCAGCGATGTCAGGTCTGTTAACGCCGGAACGCCGAGAAGAAATCTTAGGTGTGGCAGAGGTGCGGGAGGTTTTTCGCTCCTCGAAATTCGGTGCTGCCGCTGGTTGTATGGTGGTGGAGGGTACTTTGCATCGGCATAAGCCCATCCGCGTTTTGCGCGATGACGTTGTTATCTACGAGGGAGAATTAGAATCTCTGCGTCGTTTTAAAGATGATATGCAAGAAGTGCGTAATGGCATGGAATGCGGTGTCGCTGTAAAAAATTATAATGATGTTAAAGAAGGCGACAAAATAGAAGTCTNCGACGTGAAAGAAATNGCCAGAGTAATAGAGTAATTAATCTGGCGTGTTGGCAAAGGTGGCGAAAGAAGACGTGGCAAATACCCAAAGAGTGCAACGAGTTGCGGATCAGATCCAGAAAGAGCTGGCGCAGCTGATCCAATTTGAAATGAAAGACCCTCGAATTGGATTTGCGACTGTTTCGGGTGTTGATGTAAGTCGGGATCTTTCTTGGGCAGATGTGTATATCACCTTTTTAGATAAAAACTCTGAAAGTGAATGCAAAGAGGCTTTAACAGTTTTGGAAAAGGCCGCTGGTTTTTTAAGGACACGTCTTTCGAAAGTTGTGCAGTTGAGAGTGACGCCAAAATTGCGTTTTCATTATGATGGTACGGCAATTGAGGGGGCTCGAATATCAGCGCTTATTGACCAGGCTTTGGATAATGATGCAGATAAAGATGACACCTCCGAATCATAGATATTAATAAAGCGAAGGACTCTCAAGGGTGGGAAGGCGTAGAAAACAGCGTGGTAGACCAGTAAATGGAATTCTTATATTAGATAAACCCGCTGGGATAACTTCAAACTTTGCATTACAGAAAGTAAAGCGACTGTTTGGTGCTGCAAAGGCCGGACACACGGGTAGCTTGGATCCTTTAGCTACCGGCGTATTGCCGCTATGTTTTGGAGAGGCAACGAAATTCTCGCAGTTTTTATTAGAATCAAATAAACGGTATGTCGTTAAAGCCAAATTGGGTATCGCAACAGATACTGGCGATGCGGATGGCAAAGTAATTGAGGAAAAGTCTGTACCGGCTATCGATAAAGTAGGCTTGAGCAAAGTGATATCCGCTTTCGAAGGCGATATCGAACAAATCCCTTCTATGTATTCTGCGCTGAAACATCAAGGTCAACCATTGTACAAGCTCGCGAGAGAAGGGATTGAAGTTGAGCGAAAACCAAGAAAAGTAACGCTATTTTCCATAGTGTTGCTAAGCTTTAGCGATAATGAGTTTCAGCTTGATGTTCGTTGCAGCAAAGGTACCTATATTCGAACCTTGATAGAAGATATAGGTAAAGACCTGGGGTGTGGCGCACACGTAACGGAACTTCGACGTACCGAAGCGGGGCCTTATGTTATTGATCAAGCCACGTCCTTTGANGAGCTTGATGCTTTNATGAAAGAAGGTCTTTTACAAGAAAATTTANCACAAGAAAATTNAGCNCAGGAAAATTTAACACAAGAAACATCAGCAAACGAAATGCCATCACGGAATAATAACGAAACGCTAGATGCTTTACTATTACCGATGTGGTCTGCGGTAAGCGATTGGCCTGAAGTAATTTTATCCGCCAATACCGCGTATTATTTGCGGCAAGGTCAGGCGGTGATGGCTCCAGAGGCTCCGGCTAAAGGTTGGGTACGTTTGAGCCAAAGTGACGATTGCTTTCTTGGTGTAGGAGAAATACTGGATGACGGGCGCATTGCGCCGCGGCGTCTCGTAAGTTTGTAGGGTTAGTAAAATCTTACATGAATTTGTTGGGGTATATGCCTAAATGCTAGTTTTTTTGGGTGTGTTGGTACTCTAGTCGTAAAAAGCAGGGTTCGACTGTAGGTATGCGTGGTCGAACTAAAAGTTAATTATGCATATTCGGAGAAATAAGCATGGCATTATCAAGCGAGAACAAAGCAGAGATTGTTAAAGACTATCAGCGTGTTGAAGGTGACACGGGCTCTCCTGAAGTTCAGGTGGCATTGTTGACAGCAAATATAAATGACCTACAAGGTCACTTTAAAGAGCACATCCATGATCACCACTCTCGACGTGGTTTAATTCGGATGGTTAACAGTCGTCGTAAACTGCTGGACTACTTGAAGCGTAAAGACCTAGATCGATATAAGAGTTTGATTAGTCGTTTAGGACTGCGTCGTTAACGCAGTATTTGTACGCAAACGTTATTAAAGAGTTTTGACAGTTTGAAGTAGATCTGTGCCGCGGTAGATAATGATATTTATCGCGGTTGTGCTGTTTATAAATGAAAATAATTGAAAAAATATGAGAGCGTAAAAGTAATGGCGCTCAAACTAGGAACACAAAAGAATGTTTAATATTGTAAAAAAAGAGTTCACATACGGTGAGAANACAGTGGTGCTGGAAACAGGTCGAGTAGCTCGACAGGCGACCGGAGCCGTGATGGTAACAATGGGAAAAGTGACATTGTTAGTGACTGTTGTTGGCAGAAAAAANGCCGACAAAGGACGTGATTTTTTTCCTTTAACGGTTAATTACCAAGAAAAAACCTTTGCAGCGGGACGTATCCCCGGCGGTTTTTTAAAGCGAGAAGGTCGCCCTAATGAAAAAGAAACTTTGACCTGTCGTCTTATCGATCGCCCCATTCGTCCTTTGTTTCCGAAGGGCTTTATGAATGAAGTTCAAGTTATTGCAACCGTGCTATCCACTGACAAAAAGCAAGATCCAGATATTGCTGCACTGATTGGAACATCTGCTGCACTGGCAATTTCGGGTATCCCTTTCAGTGGCCCAATAGGTGCTGCGCGAGTCGGGTTTGTTGATGGCAATTATGTGCTTAATCCAAATTATGAGACTCAGGAATCCTCTGACCTAGATCTCGTCGTCGCCGGAACCGGGGATGCCGTTCTAATGGTTGAGTCTGAAGCTAAGGAACTCACCGAAGATCAAATGTTAGGTGCGGTTCTATTCGGACACGATGAAATGCAAGTGGTGATTCAGGCTATTAAAGAGTTTGCCCAAGAGGCAGCTAAAGAGGCTTGGGATTGGCAGCCAGCACCAGAGAATGTTGAGGTAAAAGCGGCTGTTAGTCAGCAGAGTGCTACAAGCATTAAAGAAGCCTACAAGATTACCAACAAACAAGAACGTTATGGTTGTTTGGCCGAGGTAAAAGCGGCGGCAGTTGCTGCTTTGGCTGGCGATGATAGCCAGTTTACTGAAGACGAGGTAAAGGTAGCTTTCGCTGCAATAGAGAAATCAACTGTGCGTGAATCTGTGTTGGACGGCAATCCCCGTATTGATGGGCGCGACCCCAGTACAGTTCGAGCTATAGAGACTCAAGTTGGAATCCTGGCGAATACCCATGGATCTGCTCTTTTCACTCGGGGTGAAACTCAGGCTATAGTAGTGACCACTTTAGGTGGAACGCGAGATGCTCAGCTAATCGATGCCTTAGAAGGCTCGCGTACTGATCCGCTTATGCTGCACTACAACTTCCCTCCCTTTTGTGTTGGTGAAACAGGCATGGCGCTTGGGCCCAAACGTCGCGAAATCGGTCATGGCCGATTGGCTCGTCGCAGTATTGAAGCCGTCTTGCCTGCTCCCGATAGTTTTCCTTATACCATTCGGATTGTCTCAGACATTACGGAGTCTAATGGGTCCTCATCCATGGCTTCGGTTTGTGGCAGCAGCATGTCACTGATGGATGCGGGTGTACCGATAAAAGCACCTGTAGCCGGTATCGCAATGGGATTGATTAAAGAGGGAGACCGATTTACCGTATTGTCAGATATCTTGGGTGATGAGGATCATCTCGGAGACATGGATTTCAAAGTGGCAGGTACCGAAACTGGTGTTACTGCTCTGCAGATGGATATTAAAATCCAAGGCATAACCGAAGAGATTATGGAAAGTGCTTTAAATCAAGCGCGTGATGGACGACTTCATATTCTAGGAGAGATGGCGAAATCTATTACTCAATCTCGAGACGGTGTCAGCGAAAACGCACCTAGCTATAAAACAATTAAAGTGCACCCGGATAAAATTCGGGATGTTATCGGCAAGGGCGGCGCGACAATTCGAAGTATTTGTGATGACACTAAAGCCTCTATCGATATTGATGACGATGGCTTAGTTCATATATATGGAGAAGATAAAGTGGCTGCCGATGCTGCGATAGCAAGAGTGGAAGAGGTCACTGCAGAAGCTGAAATAGGACGTGTGTACGAGGGTAAAGTAGTGCGCATTGTTGACTTTGGCGCATTTGTTAGCTTTATGCCAGGAACGGACGGCCTTGTTCATATTTCTCAAATTGCGGAAGAGCGGGTAGAGAAAGTGACAGACTACCTGAAAGAAGGTCAGATTATTAATGTGAAAGTGTTAGACGTCGATCAACGTGGTCGCGTTAAGTTAAGCATGAAAGAGGCTACTAAAGAGCAGGCCTAATCACGTCGGTTTCAAAACTCAAAATAGACAACGGCTTTTACTTTTTAGTTTAAGCCGTTTTTTTATGGATCTTTAGAATTTGGTGTGAAAATTGCTCTTGATGTATAGGTAGATGGTTATGTA